>CAYZZR010000067.1:0-6183 GCA_964482775.1 uncultured Tissierella sp.
AGAATCTCTAGAAGAAATAAAAAAGGAAAAGATTCGAAGAAAAATAGAAATTGATTCATTTTATGATATTAACCATACAGGTATAATTGGTGAGGAATTTAATGGAGTTACTACCACTTTAGGAAGTTTAGAATCTAAGAGAACATCAGCAAATCCAAACTTTGCAGCAGTAATAGTTGACATGTTATTAGAGGCTGGGTTGAAACCAGGAGATAGTATAGCTGCAAATTTCTCTAGCTCTTTTCCAGCACTAAATATTGCTACAATAATTGCTTGTGAGGTTTTAGATTTAAATCCTATTATAATTACCTCAATTGGGTCATCTACTTGGGGTGGGAATAATTTAGACTTTACTTATCTTGATATGGAGAGTCATTTATATAATAAAGGCTTTATAGATTCACAATCTATAGCGGCATCTCCTGGAGGTGCAACTGATATAGGAAAAGATATGAATCAAGAAGATCTTAAGATAATAATTGATAGGATACAGGCTACAGGTAAAGAAATAATCATTGAAGATGACTTATCAGCAAATATTGAATTAAGATATAATTTATATATGGATAACTCCAAGGGTATAAAGTGCTTTATTAATGTAGGTGGCAATGTTGTTTCCTTTGGTGATACTATGGATTCTTTGGACACATCCGTTGGGTTAGTTGATGATATAGATTATACAATTAGCGATAAATCTGGCCTAGTACAAAGGTTCCAGTCGGAAAATATCCCTATAATTCACTTGTTGAATATCAAAGAGTTAAGCCAAAAATATGGTTTGAAGGTAGATTCTGATTCTCCTTATATAGTGGGAGAGGGAGATGTATATTATTCATACTCTTATCCTTATAAATTGATTATATTTATTCTGATTTTATCTTTAGTTTCACTTATTATATATAGAAGAAGGATAAAAAAACATGAAAAAGAATAATATTTCTATTAAATATGAGAAGAAGAATTTAATAGTAGGGATTTTGCTAATAGTACTTGGTATAATATCTCCAATCTTATTAAATGTACATAACTTTGGAGTTTATGATTTATTGTTCGATAGTCTTAATCATAGAGATAAAGGTTTATTACTAATTGCGGCTATTAGATTAGTGTTATTAAATAGTTTCAGAGGTTTACCTCATTATTTAGGTGCATTTGTTATAGTAGAGTCAACAGATTTAAGTATAAATGGTAAGAGGGTACCTCATTTCAAGGGCTTATTTGCTTTGGTTATTATTCCTTTAGTATATTCAATTATCAATACTGCTCATAATATCAAGTATGACTTAGGAGTGCCAGCTTTTATAGTTATCTTTGCCATTATGTATCTTGAAAAGCTGGATTACTCCAAGATAAGCCTATTAAAAAAGACCTTTATTATAATTTTATTACTATTTGGTGTTCAATGGTTAGATGTAATACCAGGACTTTCAATATTGAATTTTGGTAGGGGTGAAACATCACAAGATATAAAGGAAGTTGCCCAAATAATTGGAGCTAATGATATAATTACTTTATTTGCAACAATGCTAACTGTAATTTTTACTATCAATGGAGTTCTTGTAGCTAAATTAATAAATGATGAGCAAAGGATATTAATTTCTACTGAAAAGAATAAAATGGTAGAACGTGAGCTTCATGATGCAAGAATTAAAGCATTAGAAGCTAGAAACTATATTGAACTTAAGAATCTAGTTCATGATTTAAAAACTCCTTTGACATCAATACAAGGGTTGGTTTCAGTCTTAATGATGATGGATGACGCATCTAATCCAAAGACAAAGTTATACTTGGAGGAAGCTGAAAATTCTATTGATATGTTAAGTGAAATGATATCAGAAATATTATATGAAGATAAGAAGATTATTATAAGCACTGAAGAGTTGATGAATTATGTATTCTCACATATATCCCATTTGCCACTTTCTTCTTTAATTAGATATGATAATAATGTTTTAAATGCAAATGTTCAGGTCAATAAGATCAGATTTACTAGAGCTATAATCAACGCATTAGATAATTCTTATAATTCTGTAGATAAGCATAATGGGGGAATCCATATTGTAATTACAGCAGACGAAGAAAATGTATATTTTGAGGTTATTGATAATGGAATAGGATTTAAATCAGAATTTATGGAGGATATTGTTACAAGGGGTTTTAGTATAAGAAAATCTACAGGATTGGGACTAGCATTTATTAAAGATGTTGTGGATCTTCACGACGGCAAAATAGAGATAAATAGTCAATATGGAGTAGGAACTAATATCAAAATAACTATATCAAAGGTGATTTCTAATGAATGAAAAAATATTAATAATAGATGATGATAGATCTATATTGTTTTCAATGTCTGCAATATGTGAAATAGCTGGCTGGAAACCCCTAACTGCTATAAGCGTAAAGGATGGATTAAAGAAGTTTAAGATATATAATCCTGATATTATTCTAATAGATTATCATTTGCCTGTTATAAATGGAATAGAAGGAGTCAAAAGTCTTAGGGTTTTAGATAAAGATATACCTATAATAGTACTAACTGTAGAAGAAAATCAAGAGGTAGCAGATCGATTTCTAAAAGTAGGAGCCAATGACTTTGCATTAAAGCCTATTAAGGCGCCAGATATAATCTCACGTATAAAAGTTCATCTTAAATTATCAGAATCAATTAAACAAAATATAGAAAAAGTAGTAGAGGATTGTACCAAAGGTATTTCTAACGATACTTTAGAGTTAATAGAGAAATTTTTAGCAAACAAAGTTGGGTTTTATTCTATAAATGAAATAGCTAAGGAGACAGATTTAGCCTATAAAACAGTACACAGATATTTATTACATTTGGAAAATGATGATAAGGTAGAAATATCTTATATATATGGTAAAGTTGGTAGACCTCAGAAAAAATATAGACTGAAGATGAGACAAGTAAAGGATTAAAAATCCATTGCTTGTCTTTTTTCATTCTTTAACAGAATAGATAAATAAGGCTTTCAGAAAAGGAATCGTATATATATATCACATGAGTTAAGTATGAGATTCTTGCTATTTTCTTATGTAAAAGTTTGATATACTATAGTTACTTAATCAAAGGAATGATATTATGAACAATGTTATAAGGATTTCCGTTAGAAACCTGGTGGAATTTGTACTTCGCTCTGGTGATATAGACAACAGCTTTATGTCCATGGCTAGGGCATTGGAAGGAACCTTGGCCCATCAGAAGGTACAAAAATCCTACGGAATTGAG
Source organism: uncultured Tissierella sp. (assembly GCA_964482775.1). Lineage (GTDB taxonomy): Bacteria > Bacillota > Clostridia > Tissierellales > Tissierellaceae > Tissierella_B. Next base: position 3,245 of record CAYZZR010000067.1, read on the forward strand.
TATAGAGCTGAAGTTAGCTTGAAGCATAAGGTTGAATATGGAGAATTTACAATTCTATTAGAAGGTAGAGCTGACGGTATATTTACATACACAGACCATATCATGATAGATGAAATTAAAAGCACAACAAGGGATCTTGCAAACATAGATGAGGATTATAATCCGCTACATTGGGCACAGGCAAAATGCTATGCCTATATTTATGCTATCCAAAACAATTTGGAGAATATAGATGTTCAACTAACATATTTTCATCTGGAGACTGAGGAAACCAAGAAATTTATAAAGAGTTTTACATTTTTTCAAATAGAACAATACTTCTTCAATTTAATAGATATGTATATCCAATGGGCAAGTCTAACCTTTTATTGGGGAGAAATTAGGGATAAGACTATAAAAGATTTACCATTTCCATTCGAAAGTTATAGGCAAGGTCAAAGGGAGCTAGCTGTGGCAGCCTATACTACTATAAAGGAGGGCAAAAATCTATTTGCTCAAGCTCCTACTGGTATAGGAAAAACCATGTCTACCTTGTATCCTAGCATAAAATCCATAGGTGAGGGAATTACATCAAAGATATTTTATTTAACTGCAAAGACTATTACAAGAGAGGTGCCAAAGGCATCTGTAGAGCTCTTGATAGAAAATGGATTGAGAGTCAAGGCCTTGATAATTACTGCAAAGGATAAGATATGTTCAAACGATGTTGTAAAGTGTAACCCTAGAGATTGCAGAGCTGCTAAGGGACATTATGATAGAGTAAATGATGCAATCATGGATATTTTTCAAAATGAAGATTTGATGACTAGGGATATTATTAGCTCTTATGCCCTAAAGCATAATGTTTGTCCCTTTGAATTTGCTCTTGATGTAAGTCTTTGGTCTGATCTTGTAATCTGTGATTATAACTATGTTTTTGATCCTCAAGTTTATCTTAGAAGGTTCTTTGACGTAGAGGGAGAGGACTATGTATTTCTAATAGATGAGGCACATAATTTAGTGGATAGATCTAGGGAGATGTTTTCAGCACAAATAGATAAGGCACACTTTCTGGATATAAAGGACATATTTGTGGATAAATATCCTCAAATTTACAAAGCTATCAACAAGTGCAATACTTTAATCAACAAGCTGAAGAAGGATTTAGAAATAGAAGAAAGCTATTATCAAAGTAGTGAGATTACAGAATTTTATTATCCTTTTAAGAAGGTTATTGCCAATATGGAGCCTTGGTTAATTGAGGAAAAGAATCATCCCGAATATGACAATGTCCTAGAATTTTATTTTAATTTATCAACATTTTTGAAAATCTCAGATTTCTACGATGAACACTATGTAACTACTTTTGAGAATAATGGTAGGGATTTGATTATTAGACTATATTGTGTAGATTCATCCTATTTATTGAGTCAGGCTTTAAAAAGAGGAAGAGCGGCCATCTTTTTTTCGGCTACCTTGACTCCTTTGGATTATCATAGAACTATTTTAGGTGGAGATGATGAAGATTATCAAATGAAGCTAAGCTCTCCATTTCCAAAGGAAAATCTAATGCTCATGATTAATGATAACATATCCACTAAATATAAGGATAGAGAGGCTACTTATATTGAAGTAGTTGAGAATATTGAAGCCTTGATTAAGAGTAAGGCTGGCAATTATTTCGTTTTCTTTCCATCATATGTATATATGAAAAGCATTTATGAAATAATGATAGAAAGAAATTCCCTTCTCAATATAATAATTCAAGAGGGGAGTATGTCTGAAACTGAAAGAGAAGAGTTCTTAGAGAGCTTTAATGGTGAAGAGAATGTTATAGCTTTTGCAGTTATGGGTGGAATCTTTTCAGAAGGAATTGATCTTACGGGAGAAAAGTTGATTGGTGCTGCAATTGTAGGGGTTGGACTTCCGCAAATATGCTTTGAAAGGGACATAATAAAGGAATATTTTAATAAAACAATAGGCCAAGGTTTTGAATATGCATATGTTTATCCGGGTATGAATAAGGTAATGCAAGCAGCTGGAAGAGTTATAAGATCTGAGAAGGATAGGGGGGCGATTTTACTGATTGATAATAGATATGCTACCTACAGATACAGGGAATTATTCCCTAATGAATGGTCTCATTATAAAAGGGTAGTTAAAAAGCTACAGATGGAAGAGTTGTTAATTAATTTTTGGTAAGTATATAAAAATAAAGTAATTAGTGGTATAATCTATTAAATTATTCTACCAATATTTAAAGGTGGTGTCTAAAATTAAAAATAAAGCGGTAGTATTGGGAACAAACTATTATGTAGGTTTAAGTATTATTAGGTGTTTAGGTAGAGAGGGAGTTCACGTAGTTGCAGTTGACTATAGCGAGGAAAGTCGTTATGGTGCTAAATCAAAGTATCTAGGCGAAAAACATATTGCACCTCATTATAAGGAAAATCCAAAGGGGCTTTTAAAATTTCTAGTGGATTTTGCTAAGAAGCAAGATGCAAAACCAGTTTTATATCCTGGTGCTGACCCTTATGTTGAATTTATCGATACTTATTTTGATGAATTAAAAGAATATTACTTATTTCCAATGGATAAAAAAGGTGTTTGGACAGAGATAATGGATAAGTATAAAATGAGCTTGTTGGCTCATAAGTATGGAGTATTAGTTCCAGAGACTATAAACTCAAAGGAACCAGATTTGATAGAAAGAGTAAGAGAAGAAATCAAATATCCATGTATTATTAAGCCAATGGATTCTGCTTCATTTGTTAAGGCTTATAGACGCAAGGTATTTATAATTAATTCTGAGGAAGAATTAATTGAAAAGGTCAACATGTGTCATAAAGATAATCATGGTATAACAATTCAAAGAATAATTCCAGGACCAGAGGAAAATTGTTATTGCTATGATGCTTACTTAAATCAGGATTCAAAGGTAACTCATTACACATCAGCAT
>CAYZZR010000067.1:6193-10721 GCA_964482775.1 uncultured Tissierella sp.
ATAAAATAAGACAGTGGCCAAATAACTTTGGAGCTTCAACATATGCAAAGCAATGTTGGATTCCTGAGTTACATGACATATGTAAGCCATTCTTAGAAAATATAGGGTTTAAAGGCTTTGCAGAGATTGAATTAAAAAGAGATGTAAATACACAAGATATATATTTAATTGAGGTTAATGTAAGAACTATCAACTTCAATGAAATGCTATATAAGTCAGGATTAAACTTCCCATATATAGCATATCAAGAAATGACAGATAAGCTTCCTGAACCAAAAAGCGTTGAATATGAAACAGGTTATATATTCCACTATATGTATGAGGATCTATTTGCCATTAGAGGATATTTAAAATCAGGGCAAATGAGTCTAGGTAAAATCATAGGAGACAATACCTTCAAAAAGGTACATTCAACATGGGCATGGGATGATCCTATGCCGGGGCTATATTTTATGTCAACAATAGCAGGTAAGGTAGTTAATAGGGTATTAGGTAAGGAATAAAAATATTATAGAGTATAATTTAAGTCAAAAAAGAGCTTTGTGATCAAAGCTCTTTTTTGATGTTTTTAATTAATATATTATTGACAATACATAGATAAAGGTCTATATTAATAAATAGATAGATACACATCTATACAAGGAGGTTTTGAATTGAAACTAAATTATGATGAAAATGCAAAGTTACTTAAAGTACTATCGGATCCTAATAGATTGAAGATAATCGATATACTATCATGTGGTGAACAATGTGCCTGTGACATATTAGACCATTTTGATTTTACTCAGCCTACTCTTTCCCACCATATGAAGGTTTTGTCGGAAGCAGGCTTTGTTAAGGTAAGAAGGGATGGACTTTGGAGTTATTATTCACTAGATATGATTGAATGCAATAAGATAATAAAGCTATTGATGGATGTATTCAATGAATCAGAGGATTGTATATGCAAGGTAATTAAAGGTAATCAATGCTAATAAAAGAAGGAGAGATAATGATGAGAAAGATGGAGATATTTGATCCAGCAATGTGTTGTTCTACAGGAGTTTGTGGTCCTAGCGTTGATAAAAACTTATTAAGAGTAGCTACACTTTTAAGCAGATTAGAAAAGCATGGTGTAAAGGTACAAAGACACAATTTAACTAGTGATCCTAAATCATATGTAGACAATCGTAAGGTAAATAAATTGCTACTAGACAATGGGGTAGATATTTTGCCTATAACAATAGTTGATGGAGAAATAGTAAAGACTAAGGAATACCCTACTAATGGAGAATTTATAAAGCTACTAGGAGTACCTAAGGAATATGCGATGTCAGAGCTAGAAGCAAGAAAAGAGAAGAAGAATAGTGGATGTTCAGGTAAAGACGGTTGTTGCTAAATAAGGAGGAAGATTATGTATAAGAATTTTGATATAAATGGCATAAACTTGACTAAATATTTATTTTTCACTGGTAAAGGTGGAGTAGGAAAGACCTCTACAGCTTGTGCTATAGCAGTATCCTTAGCAGATAGTGGCAAGAAGATTATGCTAATAAGTACTGACCCAGCTTCAAATCTACAGGATGTATTTGACACTGAACTAGACAACAAGGGAGTTCCTATCAAAGATGTCCCTAATCTTACAGTTGCTAATTTTGAACCAGAAAAAGCAGCTGCAGAATATAGAGAAAGTGTTGTAGGGCCATATAGAGGCAAGCTTCCAGATGTAGTAATAGAAAATATGGAAGAACAGCTTTCTGGATCTTGTACTGTTGAGATAGCTGCCTTTAATGAGTTCTCTGGATTTATTACAGATAAAAGGGCTGCAGAGGAATACGACCATATAATATTTGATACTGCACCAACAGGTCATACATTGAGAATGCTTCAGTTGCCATCAGCTTGGACTAACTTTATAAGTGAAAGTACTCATGGGGCATCATGCCTAGGACAGTTGTCAGGACTTGAAGAGAAAAAGGATGTATATAAAAATGCAGTAGAAAATCTAGCAGATAAAGAAAAGACCACATTAATACTTATATCACGTCCAGATGTATCGTCTATAAAAGAAGCAGAAAGAGCATCAATGGAATTACAAGATATAGGAGTGAAAAACCAACTTCTAATCATAAATGGAGTATTGCAAGATCATGATGATGAGCTTTCAAATAAAATTTTCAATAATCAACAGGAAATATTGAAAGATATACCTGATGGTTTAAAAAGTTTGGCAACCTATGAAGTTCCCCTTAGACCTTATAATATTACTGGAATTGAAAACATAAGGTCTTTTTTTACTAGTGGAGATATGAAATATTCAGATGAAAAATTAGAAAGAGAGAATATTCCATCATTAAGTGCAGTTGTAGAAGACTTATATAAATCAGATAAAAAAGTTATATTTACAATGGGTAAAGGTGGAGTAGGCAAAACCACCATAGCAGCAACAATTGCGATGGAGTTAGCTAAAAAAGGAAAGAAGGTCCATTTAACAACTACTGACCCAGCAGCACATATTGAATTTGTAATCGATGAAAGCTTTGGAATTACAATAAGTAGAATTGATGAGAAAAAAGAATTAGAAAAATATCAAGAAGAAGTTTTAAGTAGTGCAAGAGAGACAATGAGTGAAGATGATATAGCTTATATAGAGGAAGATTTGAGAAGCCCTTGTACTCAAGAAATAGCTGTTTTCAGAGCATTTGCAGAAATAGTAGACCGATCAGAAGATGAAGTAGTAGTTATAGATACTGCACCAACAGGTCATACTCTATTATTGTTAGAATCTACACAAAGCTATAATAAAGAAATAGCTCGTACACAGGGTGACGTTCCTGAATCAGTAAGTAAGTTATTACCTAAGTTAAAAGATGAAAAGCATACAGAAGTAATAATTATAACTTTACCAGAAGCAACTCCTTACTTTGAAGCTAAAAGACTTCAAGAGGACTTAAATAGAGCAGGCATATTTAGCAAGTGGTGGGTAATCAACTCCAGTTTTTATGCTACAAATACTACAAATTCTATATTGAAGGCTAAAGCAAGTAATGAGATGCAATGGATAAATACTATAGATAAAGCTTCAAATGGAAATGTTGCTTTAATCAAATGGACCCAAGAAGAGCTTAAAGGAGAAAATTTAAATAAGTTACTATAATTATGGGAAAGGTGGAGTTTTATGACAAAGGGAAAGCTGACACCAGGAATTAGCTTTTTTGAGAAGTACCTAACAGTATGGGTTCTTTTATGTATGATAATAGGGATATTGATTGGAGTATATATTCCAGCAGTACCAGAATTTTTAAATAAGTTTGAGTATTATAAGGTATCTGTACCTACAGCTATATTGATTTGGTTAATGATATATCCAATGATGTTAAAGGTAGATTTTTATAGTGTAAAAAAAGTAGGTGATAATCCAAAAGGGCTTATAGTTACATGGGTTACTAACTGGTTGATAAAACCATTTACAATGTATGGGTTGGCATATTTTTTCTTTTATATAGTATTTAAGAACTTCATATCACCAGATTTGGCAAAGGATTATTTAGCAGGAGCTGTATTGTTAGGTGCAGCGCCTTGTACAGCTATGGTATTTGTATGGAGTCATTTAACTAAGGGAAACCCAGCATACACACTTGTACAGGTTGCAACAAATGATTTGATTATTTTAGTAGCATTTGTACCAATTGTAGGGTTTTTATTGGGAATTAGTGGTTTTACTATTCCGTGGGGAACTTTATTTTTATCAGTAGTATTATTTGTAGTAGTACCTTTAGCTGCTGGTATAATTTCAAGAAATATAATTACAAAAAATAAAGGCTTAGAATACTTTGAAAATGTATATATACCTAAATTTAGCAATGTTACAACCATAGGACTATTACTGACTTTAATAATGATTTTTTCCTTCCAAGGTCAGACAATAATTGCAAATCCATTGGATATTGTTTTGATAGCAATACCATTATCTATACAAACATTCTTTATATTCTTCATAGCATATTTATGGTCAAAGGCTTGGAAACTTCCCTATGATGTAGCTGCACCAGCAGGGATGATTGGTGCATCTAATTTCTTTGAACTTGCAGTAGCAGTAGCAATATCTCTATTTGGACTTGATTCAGGCGCAGCTTTAGCTACAGTAGTTGGAGTACTTACTGAGGTTCCAATTATGCTAACTCTTGTAAAAATAGCTAATAATACCAAGCATTGGTTCCCAAAGAAGTAAGATTAGGGGAGGTCCTTGACCTCCTTATTAAAATGGAGGTATTCAAATGATAAAAAAGAAGGTTGCATTTGTATGTGTTCATAACTCATGTCGTTCTCAGATGGCTGAGGGATGGGCAAAGAAATTAGGTAGCGATGTGTTAGAAGTTTATTCTGCAGGAACTGAAAAATATCATGAGGTAAAGCCTTTAGCTGTTGAAGTAATGAAGGAAGCTGGAGTTGACTTGACCGGGCATACCCCGAAATTATTAACTGATATACCTGAAGAAGTAGATATCTTAATTACTATGGGCTGTAATGTAGTATGTCCATTTTTACC
>CAYZZR010000068.1:0-10694 GCA_964482775.1 uncultured Tissierella sp.
TAATCACCAGGTGCATTACCTGCTGCTATAATCCCTAGACCGCCAGCTTCTGATACTGCCGCTGCTAGTTCATGTGTTGCTACCCAAGCCATTCCGCCTTGAATAATTGGGTACTTTATATTCAATATTTTCGTAATTCTTGTGTTAAACATGAAGCCCCTCCTTGTTCCATTTGACCACCATTGAACCCCAGGTTAAGCCTGCTCCAAAAGCAACCAATACTATATTGTCGCCTTTTTTTATTCTTCCTGCTTTTACTGCTTCATCGAAAGCCACTGGAATTGACGCTGCAGACATATTCCCATACTTATTTAAGTTTACACAAGCTTTTTCTTTACTTAAATTTAGCTTTTTTAAAGCTGAATCAATAATTCTTATGTTTGCTTGATGGGGCACAAGGAAATCTAAATCCTCTAAATTTAGGTTTGCTTTTTCTAAAGCATTCAATGATGCCTTCTCCATTATTCTTACAGCAAACTTAAATACTTCTTTTCCCTCCATTTGAATTGCATGAAGCTTGTTATTTACAGTGTCTATGGATGCCGGTAATCTGGATCCCCCTGCAGGTACTATAAGCACATCACCCTTGCTTCCATCTGAACCTAAATCATAGGATAGGATTCCATAACCTTCTTCACAAGACTCTAATACTACTGCTCCAGCTCCATCTCCAAATAATACACAGGTATTTCTATCTTCCCAATTCATTAATTTAGAAAGAACCTCTGAGCCAATTACTAAGACCTTCTTGTAAAATCCAGAAGATATGAAATTTGCTCCTGTTGCTACTGCATATACAAATCCAGAACATCCAACACTCATGTCAAATGCTGCTGCATTACTAGCAGCTATATTTTTTTGAACCATGCAAGCAGAAGATGGAAAAACATGGTCTGGTGTTGCTGTTGCTACTATAATTAAGTCAATTTCATCTGGCTTTACATTTGCATCCTCTATAGCTCTTAATGCAGCCTTTGTTGCCAAATCAGATGCTGCGGTTGTTTCATCTGCTATTCTTCTTTCCTCTATCCCAGTTCTTTCTACAATCCACTCATTATTTGTGTCTACCATTTTGGATAAGTCAAAGTTAGTAAGAATCTTTTCAGGAACATAGCTTCCAATACCAGAAATACCTACAGAAATATTATTCAATATCTCACCTCCATATTTAATTGTTAGCATATTCTCTATCTTTATTCTCACCTCCAATTATTTTGTTTGCAAAATCATATGCTTTCAATTATCATTATAGTTAAATAATCAAAAACTTATGATTAAGTATATATTATTTTACTTTAATAATCAATCACAAGTTTTTGACTTAATATGATGAAAAGAGGTGAATTATGAGTAAAACAGTTCATATTGATGAGATAATGGAGATCATACCTCATAGATATCCCTTCTTGTTTGTTGATAAGGTTGAGATTGAGGAAATAGGCAAAAAAGGAACTGGCTATAAAAATGTCACTATGAATGAATATTTCTTTCAAGGACATTTTCCCGGAAACCCAGTAATGCCAGGTGTTATAATTGTTGAAACCATGGCGCAAGTTGGATCCGTAATCTTGTTATTAAGAGATGATTTTCAAGGAAAAACTCCTTATTTTGCAGGTATCAATAAATTTAGATTTAAAAGAGTAGTTAAACCTGGAGATACCTTAAGAATGGAAGTTGAAATAACAAAGCTTAGAGGTAAAATTGGCATAGGTCAAGGAATTGCTTATGTAGGTAATGAAGTAGCTGCTGAAGGCGAATTTATGTTTTCGATCGGCTAATAGAAAGTGAGGTGTATATATGAATCTACCACAAATCAAAATTGGTAGTAAAGCTACAAGACTTCCCATAATCCAAGGGGGAATGGGTGTTGGTGTATCCTTGTCAAACCTTGCATCAAGTGTAGCAAATTATGGAGGTATTGGAGTCATTTCTGGTGTTCAAATCGGCTTTAGAGAAGAAGACTTTGAATCAAAGTGTAATGAAGCCAACGAAAGAGCTTTAGCCAAAGAGATAAAGAAAGCTAGAAATTTAAGTCCAAATGGTATTCTTGGCGTAAACTTAATGGTAGCTATGAATAACTATAAAGAAATGGTTAAGGTTGCAGTTAAAGAAAAAATTGACTTGATAATTTCTGGAGCAGGTTTACCTAGTGAATTACCATCACTAGTTAAGGGAAGTGAAACTAAGATTGCACCTATAGTTTCATCGGGGAAAGCTGCTGCGGTGATTACCAAGCTATGGAAGAAAAGATATGATTATCTACCAGATTTAGTTATTGTTGAAGGTCCTATGGCAGGAGGTCATCTTGGCTTTTCATTGGATGATTTAAAAGGTGAGCTACCTTCATTAAGTGATATTCTTAGTGACGTAATCAAGGTTCTTAAGCCTTATGAAGATGAAAGCGGCAAAAAGATACCTGTAATTGCTGCAGGTGGAATCTATGATAGCAAGGATGTAAAAGAATACATTGATTTAGGTGCTAATGGTGTACAAATTGGAACTAGATTTGTAGCAACACATGAATGTGATGCCTCAGAGGAATTTAAAAATGCTTATGTAAATTCTAAAGAGGATGACATAGAGATTATACTTAGTCCTGTAGGCATGCCAGGTCAAGCTATTATCAATCCTTTTATGAAAAGAATCAGAGAACAAAAGGAGAAGGTTACAAAATGTTATAGATGTCTTCAGCCTTGTAATCCAGTTACAACTCCTTATTGCATAAGTAAGGCTTTGATAACTTCCATAAAAGGTGATGTAGACAATGGTTTAATCTTTATAGGTAAAAACGGTTATAGAATTGATAAGATAGTAAGCGTTTCAGAGCTTATGGATGAATTGGTTGCAGATTTATAATAAAATTAAGAAGATGGTTCTTTTAAAGAGCCATCTTTGTTTTTTGTCTTCCTCACACATTTATAGCTATAAGAATATATTGTAATAGGGATAAGGACAAATTGTTGTTATCAACCAAGCAACTATATTAATAAATGGAGGAACGTAATATGAATAAATCAAAAGGTAATGTGAGCAATGTCAGAGTCATAGAGAATAACATTAGAGATAAAGCCCCTATGGGCAAACCTCTTTCAATAAAGGATTGCGATAATTGTGTGGATGTTGACAGTACGGTACTAGATAATTGCCCAAATACTCCTGTTACACCTATAGGCATACCAGGTGGAGTAGTAGTTAAGATTCCAGTAGTTTTAGCTGAGCTTACAATCCGCTTTAATGTTGGTGCTTTTATAAATTTACCTGAACCAGCCCTAGAAATCAAGGATATAAAAAAGAGATTGAAGATTACTCAATGTACGCTTCTTCAACCTACTAATATACTTTTTATAAAAGGCTATGTTCGTAAAGTCATAGATTATACTACTAGAAGATGTTCAAATAGAGAAGGAGTATGTGGAGAGGTTCATCATTGTACTATAGATGTACCATTTGAATGCTCTACTCCTGTAACCTTTACTACTCCACCAGCGCCTCTTCTAACAAATACAGTGTCTGAATTTGAATATTTTAAGGTAGCAGATTTGCCTAATAAATATTTTGCAGAGAAGGATGATTTATTGGCAGGAGATCTATCAGAAATCAATCAATTTAGAACAGAGAATTTCAATGAGCTTCCTTTCTGTGAGTTAATAACTGCTAGCATATACGAATTTGATGAGTTTATTGGTCGTCATAGACCAGACTATGTAGAACTACCATTTGAAGAAAAATTGTTTAGTACTTTGGAAGAAAAAATGGTCATTGAGTTAACTCTTAAGCTTCTTCAAAATAGACAGGTTTTGATTGGCGCAGTAGATTAATACCTTAAGAAAAGCTAGGTGAAATCACCTAGCTTTCTATTTAACTGTTTCGGCCCCTTTTTCTAAAGCCTCTTTATTTATTGACAATAGATGGGTCTTAGATTCCCCAAATACCTTACCAAATGCTTTATAAATGGAATCAACCTCAACTGTACCAACAGCTTCCACATATGCACCAAGCATTACCATATTTGCTATTTTAGAATTTCCTAAATCATTTGCTATCTCATTGGCTGGAATATAGTAAACTTCTATATCATCCCTAGTAGATTTTCTATCTATTAAGGATGAATTTATAAATAGCCTTCCTCCTGATACCACTGAAGATTCAAATTTATCTAATGAAGGCTTGTTGAGTACTATTGCAGTGGTTGCTTCTACTACAACAGGAGACCCTACTGGATCTGTTGATATGATAACATTGCAATTGGCAGTTCCACCTCTCATTTCAGGCCCATATGATGGTAACCATGAAACCTTCTTGTCCTCTAGCATCCCCGAATAGGTTAAAAGCTGCCCCATGGCCATTACTCCTTGACCACCAAATCCAGCTATTATTATACGTTCTTCCATATTATTTCCCCTCCTCAGGTCTTCTAAAGTTTCCAAGTGGATAATAAGGTATCATATTGTTTTCTAGCCATCTTAATGCCTCTACTGGAGTATAGCCCCAGTTTGTAGGACATGTGGACAAGACCTCAACTATACCAAATCCCTTTCCTTCTATTTGAACCTTAAAGCATTCTAATATGGCCTTTTTAGCCTTTCTAATATTTGCAGGTGTATTTACTGCTACTCTTTCAACAAATTTTGCTCCGTCTATTGTGGCAAGCATTTCACTAACTCTAATTGGCTTTCCTGTCAAGGCCTCATCTCTACCATAGGGTGCAGTCGTTGCCTTTTGTCCGATTAATGTAGTTGGAGCCATTTGACCACCTGTCATACCATATATAGCATTGTTAACAAATATAGTGGAAATTCTTTCTCCTCTATGTGCTACATGAACAATTTCTGCTGTACCAATAGAAGCTAAATCACCATCTCCTTGGTAAGTAAATACAAAGTTTTCTGGATGAACTCTTTTTATCCCAGTTGCAACTGCTGGTGCTCTACCATGAGCAGCTTCATGCATATCACAGTTAAAATAGTTGTATGCTAAAACTGAGCATCCTACTGGTGCTACACCAATTGCATCATCTAATACGCCTAATTCTACCATTGCTTCAGCAACTAATCTATGAATTATTCCATGGGTACAACCAGGGCAATAATGGGTAGGAAGATCTGTTAAACCTCTTGTCTTATCAAATACTATAGCCATTATTTAGCACCTCCAAGGATTGACTTTACTTTCTCTACAATTTCCTCTGGGGTAGGAATCATTCCACCAGTTCTACCATAAAAGAAGCTTGGTATTCTTCCATCAAGAGCCAATTTTACATCTTCCAACATTTGTCCTGTGTTCATTTCAACTGTCAGTACCCCTAGGCACTCATCCTTGATTTTTTTGAATTCATCATATGGATAGGGAAACAAGGATATAGGTCTTATAAGTCCTATTTTATAGCCTTCCTTCTCCAATTTTGAAATAGCTGATTTTGCAATCCTTGCTGTTGTGCCATAGGCAGAAATCACTACATCAGCATCTTCTATTTTATAGGTTTCAACCCTGACTTCCTTTTCTCTCATTTTGTCATACTTAGCTTGAAGCACATGATTATGATTCTCTAAGTCCTCTGCATTTAGGTAAAGTGAATTTATGATGTTAGGTTCTCTTTTTCCTTTGGTTCCAATGGTTGCCCAAGTTTTTTCTTCAAGTTTTCTATCTGTTCTTTCTTTAAATTCAACTGGTTCCATCATTTGACCTATCATACCATCTCCCAGTATCATGACAGGATTTCTATATTCATCAGCTAAGTCAAATCCTTCTATAATTAAATCTACTAATTCCTGTACATCTGCTGGTGCTAGAACTAAGAGTCTATAGTCTCCATTTCCTCCACCCCGAGTGGCTTGAAAATAGTCGGTCTGTGATGGTTGAATACCACCTAAGCCTGGGCCACCTCTCATCATATTTACAATAACACAAGGAAGCTCTGCACCTGCAATATATGAAATCCCCTCTTGTTTTAATGCTATTCCAGGACTAGATGATGATGTCATAACACGTGCACCTGCTCCAGCTGCACCATAAACCATATTTATAGCTGCAATTTCCGATTCAGCTTGAACAAATACCCCTCCAGCCTTAGGTAATTCCCTAGACATATACTCAGGAATTTCATTTTGAGGAGTGATCGGATAACCAAAAAAATATCTACAGCCAGCCTCAATAGCTGCAGCGCCTACAGCTTCATTCCCTTTCATAAGAACCTTTGCCATATGTAAAACCTCCTTAAAGATTAATCTAATTTTTCTACTTTTATAACTAAATCAGGGCATATAAGGGCACAGTTTAAACAGGCTATACACTCTTCTGGACTTACCACTCCTGCAGGATGATATCCTTTGTTATTTAGTCTAAGTGAATCAAGCTCTAATATCTTTACAGGACATACCGAAACACATAGTTCGCAACCCTTGCAAATATCCTCCTTAAAAGTAACCCTTCCTCTTTGTTTTGCCATAACTTCTCCTCCTTTTATAGCATCCAATCTTCCCTCATGTATAGTCTTATTGGAAATACCTCACCCTCCAAATCATGTGGAAGTTGATCTGCAATAGATTCTAATACTACGTTGTATTTAATTGCTAGACCTGTTTTCTTTGAAATCTCCATGGCTATTTCATAGCCTTTGAGCACATCCTCTATAGATGTAGACTTTAATAAATGTGTATTGTTCACTATTCCTGTTATCTTTGTTCTTGCTACATCTTCTATCTTTATCATATATTCCATAATCTTTTGAACATTATTAGTTTCAGGACGATTTGCATTTAATACAAAGAAGATATCACAATTTCCCTTGTTTAAGTATTCCTTGTATCTGCCTAGTACTCTTGCCCCAGCAGGGTCTCCTCCTATATCTAGAATAGCATCATAGCTTTCATCCTGAAGGGGGCTTAAAACCTCTCCTGATATACTGGGTATATCTAGTGAAGTTGCTTTTATGGAGCTGCTTATTAGCTTGATTCCAGCTTCCTCAAGAACTTGAACCTTTTCTCTACTTCTAAAATATAGATTTACCACATCTAAATCCGCTAAAGCTACCTTTTTGCCTATATCATTCAACTTTAAAGCATAGTTCACACTAAACTCAGTCTTGCCACTGCCATAGTGGCCTGTGATAATTCTTATGCGTCTGTCCTTTAACATATAAGTCTCCTTTATCTTCTCTTTAAATCTATCACATATATATTTTAGGCTTTTCTTCACCCCTAAGAATCCTTAACCCACCTTGTGCAAGGGCTTCAAGCTCATCCTCTCCAGGATAAATATGAACCTTGGATATATAATCTACCCTTTCTTTTATCCAAGCAGTAAACATTTCATCATGTGCAATTCCCCCAGTCAGTATAATGGCATCTACTTTTCCCAAAAATACTGTAGAAATAGCACCAATTTCCTTAGCTATCTGGTAGGCCATAGCCTCATATATAAACCTTGCATATTCATCTTTCTCATCAATTCTTTTAACAACTTCTCTTGCATCATTTGTACCTAGATAGGATACTATGCCTCCCTTTCCAGTAATCATATTTTTCAACTCATCATAAGTATACTTACCAGAGAAGCTTAGCTTGAGCAAGCTCCCTACAGGTAATCCTCCTGATCTTTCAGGTGAAAAAGGTCCTTCTCCATCTAGTGCATTTGCACAGTCTACTACCCTGCCATTCTTATGAGCCCCTACGGATACACCTCCCCCAAGATGAACTACTATAAGCTTTAAGTCTTCGTATTTTTTTTCAATATCTTTTGCATATCTTCTAGCAATAGCTTTTTGATTCAAGGCGTGAAATATGCTAACCCTCTCAATCTCCTTTAATCCTGATATTCTAGCAATATCCTCCAATTCATCAACAACTACGGGATCAACAATATATGATTTACAGCCAATAAACCTGTTGATCTCATATGCTAGTAAGCCACCAAGATTTGATGCATGCTCCCCTAAATATCCTACCTTTAAATGCTCTAGCATTATGTCATTTACCTCATAGGTTCCGCCCTCTATTGGTTTTAATAAGCCGCCTCTGCCAATTATGCAATCAATGGATTTTAGGTCAATATTGTTTTTCTCCAAGGAATTTAGAAGAATCTCCTTCCTAAATTCTAGTTGATCATATATCTTGTTAAAGTTCTTTAAATCCTCTACAGAATGTCTAAGAGCTTCTTCAAATACTATAGCTTCATCTTCAAATACTGCTATTTTTGTAGATGTTGACCCAGGATTGATTATTAATTGCCTAAACATTTCTTATTCTCCCCCTGATGATGCCATTAGTACAGCTAGTGCAATAGAATTCAGTTTTGCTTCTCTATTATCAGCTCGAGATGTAAGTACTATGGGAGCCTTTGTGCCTACAATCAAACCTGCTGATTTGGCATTTGCAAAAAAAGTTAAAGCTTTATACAACACATTTCCCGCCTCTATATTTGGAGCCAATAATATATCTGCATCCCCTGACACAGGACTGTTTATTCCCTTTATTCTCGCTGACTCCATGTTAATTGCATTATCAAGAGCAAATGGCCCATCTACTATACAATTTTTTATATGTCCATTTTTATTCATATCGCTTAATTCTTTTGCATGAACTGTAGCTTCCATCTTTGGATTGACTTTTTCTTTTGCTGCCAAGACTGCTACTTTAGGATTATCAATATCCAAAGCTAAAGCCAACTTTACAGCATTTTCGATTATCTCTTTCTTTTGATTTAAATTTGGTTCCAGTATCATGGCTGCATCAGTTACTAAAAATATCTTATGATATGTAGCTACCTGAAAAACTGCCACATGACTGATAACGTTTTCATCTCTAAGACCAATTTCCTTGTCCAATACTTGCTTCATGATTATGGATGTATCTACCAATCCTTTCATAAGAACCTGAGCCTCTCCTGAACTAACAATCTCAGTAGCTTTTCTAGCAGCTAAAATCGGATCACTTATATGGATAATTTCTATTCCTTCCAAAGTTTGTCCAATTTTATCAGCAAGCCCTACAATCTTCTCTGCATTTCCAACTAAGATAGGTCTTGCTATACCTAGTTTTTTCGCTTCCAAAACTGCTTCTAAAACCTCTTCATCCTCAGCTACTGCTACAGAAACCTTTTTAGGTCCCTTCCTCCTTGCTAGCTCTAGTAATTGTTCGAAATCCTTTGCCATAATACACCTCTTTTTTCATATATTTTAACCATTTCTTCTTGAAATCGTTTTCACAAGTAAGAGGATAGGCTTTAAAAAGCCATCCCCTACCTGTTTATTAAATTTATACTTATAATTTGAGGTGATATCTCTTCAATAGTCACACCTTCAATTTCTTCTATTAGAATACTTGTAGTATTTGCGCCTTCTACTAAATCCTTTAGATCAATTGATATTGCCAAATCTTCATTTTTTATGTTATCCAATATAGACTTAAAGCCTTTTAGCTTGACTACAAAAGTTGTAGCTAAATCTTGTTGGGAAATATCTAGATTTTTATCAAGATTTAGGATATTTATATCCCCTAAAGCAAATATCAATTCTTTACTTATGGTTTCTTCAATATTATAAGCAATTGTTACCTTTTCATTTGGATTCAGTAATTCTACACCAGACGGTAAATTAAGCTCTGCTATTACCGCTGTCTTATCCAACATGGTATTTATGTCTACTGGCAAGGTTTCTATCTTTGTAAGATTTACCACATTGCCTCTTCCCTTAACAGTAATATTGCTTGGTATCATATTTATATTTGTAATTGAATAATTTTCTGGCAATTCATTTGTTGTGATAAGTTCGATTGGCAAGGAAATCGTCCTAAATACAGGTATTGAAATATCTACTACACTTGGCTCCTTTTCTAAACCTCTAACCTCATTTCCCTCATCATCTACTATAGTTGTCGCTACCTTTATTTTCTCACTAGTGGTTCTATTGGTTAGATCTACTAATGCTAATACCTTATCCACTTCATTTATCCAAGTTCTTGGTCCCTTTACTATTACTGACTGATTTGTAGATACTATATCCCCTACAACATAATCTTCAGGAAGTGAACCAGTTGTGTTAATGGTAACATTCATTTCCTTGGTAACAATTCTATCTAGATTAAATAATATTTCTTTTGGTTCAACATTAGAAATAGTGATTCCACTAACTTGTCCCTGTATATTTGCAATGACAGGAATCCTTACTTGACCTTCATTGTAGCCACTTAAATCCACTTGAGCCTTTATATTTGAAGAAGAAAATCTATCCATATTGCTCTTTAATCCAGATACTTCTACATTTACAGTAACCTCTTGAGGAGTCATAATCACTAAGCCTTGTCTATCTAAAGTGGATGTATTG
The DNA here is from genome assembly GCA_964482775.1 of uncultured Tissierella sp. Classification (GTDB taxonomy): domain Bacteria; phylum Bacillota; class Clostridia; order Tissierellales; family Tissierellaceae; genus Tissierella_B. The sequence continues at coordinate 10,319 of CAYZZR010000068.1, forward strand.
ATAAGTTCTACTTGAACATTCTTGTATTCTCTAGTCCATGGAGGGTTTTCTTCACTCATAACAAAACTCCATAGAAATATTGCAATGATAAATGTTATTATTCTTGCTGTTATATCACTCTTGTTCTTGCTCATCTTTTGACCTCCATATAGAAAATATTGATTGATTATTAGACTTTGGTTTATACATGTCAAGTAGTATTTGTCTCAATGTTTTAGCATCCAAATATCTTGCTATAGTACCATTCTCAGCAATTGATATGGCACCTGTCTCCTCTGACACTATAATAGCTAAGCTATCTGATCTCTCAGATATTCCAAGAGCAGCTCTATGTCTTGTTCCTAACTCCTTGCTTAGTCCCGAGTTATCTGTAAGA
>CAYZZR010000069.1:0-10603 GCA_964482775.1 uncultured Tissierella sp.
ACCTTTGTAAGTTCCAGTATATCCTAACATATTTCTAACACCATTAAATTGAACTATATCATCTAAATATGTTTCAGCTATAAACTTTGCTCTTAAGGGATCTCCTGGTAATAGTATAGTTTCAGCTATATCCCCTTTATTTGCACCTATGTGAGGTGTTGCCATAAAATCACTCCTTATTTTATATCTATGTAATATTAATATCATTTATCACCATCTTTTTCAACAAGAAATTGCTAAATAAAGATTTTTACACTATATAAATAGTGTGATATAATCATTTAAATTTCTATTTTTCGTAAGGTAGGTTGATAAAATGCACTCCATAGCCATAGTTATCATTTCTTTTTTATTTATACCCATATTAATAAGACTAAAATTTAAGTTAAGCCACTCTCTCTTGATAACTGCCCTCATACTCGGAATCTTATCAAGATCTGGCCCACTTTCTCTTGTGGATTCAATAATAAATGTATTTAAGGATTCTTCATCCATGTCTACTATACTATCCGTTATGATGGTATCTATACTAGGTGGTCTCATGAAACAATATAATTTATTTGATAAAATTGTTAGCTCTATGCTAAAGGTTATCAACAATAAAAAGGCAATATTGATGATTATTCCTTCAATGATAGGTTTATTAGTTGTACCTGGTGGTGCACTTTTATCGGCTCCTTTTGTAAATGATATAGGAAAAGAGCTAAATATTCCAACTAGTAGAAGAGCTGCTATTAACCTAGTATTTAGACATATGGCAATATTGTTGTTGCCATATTCAACATCTCTTTTAGTTATATCTGGTTCACTACCTAATATCCACATTCCTACAGTTTTATCACTGAATTTAATATTTGTAGTATTTATGTATGGAGCAGGATATTTTTTATATTTAAAGGATATCAAGGTTGAAAAAACAATGATAAACCATAAGCATTTAATAAAAAACATCTTGAATTTAATCTTTTATACATCTCCGATATATGCTTGTGTAATTATATACTCATTGACAGCTTTGCCCTTTTATTTAACTCTTTTTGCTAGCATTATACTAGTATATCTTATAGGAGATAAAAAAGATTTTCTTAAAACCATAATCAATTCATTTAACTTAAATACTGTTTTGTCTGTAATAGCTATCTTTATAATAAAGGGTATTATTGTAAACATGGAGGATCTTACAGAGATATTTAACCAGCTATTCTTACAGAGCCAAAGCTTGTTTTCAGTTATGGCTATATTTTTGGTTACATCCTTCTTCTTTGGATTCATAACCGGAAATCAATTATCTTCCTTAGCCATAATTTTGCCAATGATAGCTCAACTCTCCTTGAGCAATCATGACCTAAACATATATACTTTTTTCGCCTTTGCTTCTTCCTTCTTAGGATACTATTTTTCTCCCTTGCATCTATGCCAAGTCTTTACCTTACAGCATATGGAGGCAAGAACGGGAGAATTGTATAAGGAATATAGGTTTCTTTTGCCTTTCTTACTCCTTGTCTTGATTACAATGTTTTATATACTAAATTATAAATGACTGTTTACTACTTTTGAGTAAACAGTCATTTATTTAAATATTTCTTTTTTGTCTATGCTCTTCTTTCATCTTGTTTAAGAGCTCTATATCTTCATAGATAGTAGTGATAAAGCTAGCTATAATCTCTCCACCCTTTAGTATTGCCTCATGGGTTTTTTCATTCTTCATAGCCTGTGCAAATTCTTCTGTATGAAGGCCATATTCTTCACCTATACTTAAATAGGGCTGCATCACAGGACATATATAATCCACGTTTCCAATATCTGAGGACCCACTAATCAGCTCATAGTTATCTACAGTCTCTATTCCTAGATTGGAATAGATATCTTCTAGAAGCTGACTTCCTATAGTATTGTTTATTTGCTCATTATATTTTTCTCCAATTTGAATTACTTCAACTTCTGTTTTTGTAGCCAAGGCCGCTGCCTTTGCACAGTCCATGACCCAATCACTAACTTCATTTAAATAGCTTCTTTCCAAGCTTCTTACACTAAGTTCAGCTCTAACATAATCAGGAACTATATTTGCTGCTACTCCACCCTCTTTTATGATTCCATGTATTCTAACATCATCCTTTACATGCTGTCTCATCATATCTATGGAGCTTAAAAACAACCTTAATCCATTTAAAGCATTTTTACCTTCCCAAGGAGCTCCTGCTGCATGAGCTGGTTTTCCTCTATATATAAAATCATAAGCATCTAGGGCTAAGCTCTTACTAAAGATATAGTTATCCTTGCTCATATGAATCATTATAGCAAAATCATATTCGTCAAATACTCCCATGTTTGCCATGGTAGCCTTTGAACCATGCATTTCCTCATCAGGAGTTCCAATAATGTCTATTTGTGCATCTATACTGTCTTTTATATCATTTAAAACTAAGGCAGCAAGTATGCTTATGGAACCACTGGCACAATGACCACAGGCATGACCAAGTCCACGCAGAGCATCATATTCTACCAAAACAGCTGCTTTTCTTTCCTTACCTTTATTGATCGTAGCCTTAAATGAAGTTTTTAATCCTGAAAATGGATATACAACTTCAAGACCATGTGAGCTTAAGACTTCCACAATTTTTCTAGAAGATTCATATTCCTCTCCACTAATTTCTGGGTTATCCGCCATATAATCATTTAAGTCCAGAATCTCTTTAGAGTATTTATCAATAATATACTTAAACATATTTTCACTCCTTAACATAACCCCAAAAAACAAAATGTTCTTGGGGGTTGCTATTTTTACTTTGCTCTGATTACCTCTACTTCATAACCATCTGGATCGCTTATAAAATAGAATTTTGGAGGACTTCCTGGTAATCCAGAGAGTTCTGATACCTCATAGCCCATATCTATATGCCTTTGTCTTGATCCTTCTAAGTCTGATGCACTTACAGCAAGGTGACTGTATCCATTACCTATAGTATAAGGTTCTTCTGGATTATAGTTATAGGTCAATTCCAATTCATAAAGTCTCGACTGATCACTTAAAAACACTAGTGTAAATTCATCCTCTGGATAATCCTTCCTCCTGGTTTCTACAAAGCCTAAGGCCTCTGTATAGAACTTCAAAGATTTCTCTAAATCCATTACCCTTATACAAGTATGAAGCATTTTATATTCCATAGTGCCCTCCTTTTATTCATTAGATAATCTAATCAACAACTCTCCACTTTCTACTAGCTGACCTTCTTTAATAGCAATTGATTTTACCACTCCATCAATTGAAGAGCTTATACTGGTTTCCATCTTCATGGCTTCTAATATAGCTACTGTTTGATTTACAGTAACCTTATCCCCTTCTTTGACTAATATCTTAGCTACCTTTCCAGGGATATTGGCTCCTATTTCAGTGCTATCATCAGGGTTTGCCATTTGCTTGAGAGTTTCATTTTTAACAACATTGCTTTTCTTATCAAATATTTTGATTGCTCTAGTGCTATCATTTACTTCAAATAGCAATAGTCTTTTGCCTTCATTGTCTAAGGCACCAATCTCAAGAAGTTTTATTATCAATATCTTTCCTTCAGCTATTTGAACCTCTGCAGTTTCTCCTTCCTTTAATCCATGGAAGAAAACATGACTACTAAGTCGAGAAAGATCTCCCTGTTCCTTAAGCTTAGCTAAATAATCCTCAAACACCTTAGGATACAAGACATATGAAAGAATCTCTTCTTCGCTAAATCCTCTGCCATATTTAAGCTCTAAATATTCTTTAGCCTTTTCAAAATCCTCATCTGGCAAGAGCTCTCCAGGTCTAACCGTTATAGGTTCCTTTCCCTTTAGTACCAACTTTTGTAGCTCTTGTGGGAATCCTCCAACTGGTTGACCCATCATACCTTCAAAATATGAAACTATAGAATCTGGAAATGCCATGTCCTTTGCCTTGTCATAGATATTTTCTCTGTTCAAATCATTTTGAACCATAAATATGGCCATATCCCCTACTGCTTTAGAGGATGGAGTAACCTTTACAATGTCACCTAACATTTCATTTACTTCTTTAAACATTTCCTTTACATCATCAAATCTATGACCTATCCCAAAACTTTCTACCTGTGGTTTAAAGTTTGAGTATTGTCCTCCTGGAATCTCGTATTTATATATGGAAGCAGAACCTGATTTTAAGCCTGATTCAAACTTATAATACACAGGTCTAATGCTCTCCCAGTATTCTGAAATCTTCTCTAAATCATCCAAATTTAAGCCTGTAGCTCTATCTGTATGCTCTAATGCAGCTACTACTGAGTTTAGAGCAGGTTGACTAGTCAATCCAGACATGCTGTTAAATGCTGTATCTACAATATTCACTCCTGCCATAGATGCCATAAGAACTGTAGCTACTCCATTTCCACTAGTATCATGAGTATGAAGATGAATCGGAATACCAATCTCTTGTTTCAAGGCTCTTATAAGCTTGTATGCTGCCCTTGGCTTTAGTAGTGAAGCCATATCCTTTATAGCCAATATATGTGCTCCTGTTTTTTCAAGCTCCTTAGCAGCATTTACATAGTAATCTAAGGTATACTTGTCACGGCTTTCATCCATTATATCTCCAGTGTAGCAAATACAAGCTTCAGCTATCTTTCCAGTCTTTAGAACCTCGTCTATTGCAATCTCCATTCCCTTTAACCAGTTTAGAGAATCAAATATCCTAAATATATCTATTCCACTAGCTGCAGACTTTCTAATCATCTGTCTAACCACATTGTCTGGATAGTTCTTATATCCTACTGCATTGGCTCCTCTAAATAGCATTTGGAATAGGATGTTTGGTATCTTCTTTCGAAGTAGCTCAAGTCTTTCCCATGGTGATTCATCTAGGAATCTATAGGCAACATCAAATGTTGCACCACCCCACATCTCTAGGGAGAACAAATCTGCTCCAAGTACGCTGGTAGCCTTAGCAATATTAAACATATCTGTAGTTCTTACTCTTGTAGCTAAAAGGGATTGATGAGCATCTCTCATGGTAGTATCAGTTATTAAAAGCTTCTTACTATCTTTGATCCACTCTACTAAACCCTCTGGACCTCTTTCATCCAGTATTTGCTTTGTTCCATATTGTATGCTTGGTCTTTGAACCTTAGGAATTTTAGGTATGTCGAAATCAGGCTTAATTCCCTTTGTCTCATTGACCACCTTTTCGCCAATATAATTCAAAACCTTCAATTCTATATCGCTTTTCTTATTGATGTCGAACAAAGAAGGATTTAGGGTTAAAAATCCCGTATTACACTTTCCACTTAAAAATTCTTTGCTATTTAATATATTAATCAAAAGAGGAATATTTGTTTTTACACCTCTTATTAAAATTTCCTTCAATGCCCTAACAGCCTTTTTAGATGCATCTTCAAAGGTTCTTGAATGAGAAGTTACCTTTACTAAAAGACTATCGTAATATGGTGTAATTATAGCTCCTGTAAATCCACTACCACCATCAAGTCTGATTCCAAATCCAGAACCAGTCCTATAGGTATCTATAATCCCAGTGTCAGGTGCAAAGTTGTTTAGCGGATCCTCTGTAGTTACCCTACATTGAATAGCAAATCCTCTAGGTAAAATATCCTCTTGAGAATTGATACCTATTTCAGCTGAGTTTAATGAGTATCCAGCAGCTATTAATATTTGAGCTTGAACTATATCAATTCCAGTTACCATCTCAGTTACTGTATGTTCAACCTGAATTCTTGGATTTACTTCTATAAAATAATGTTGGCCATTACTATCTAGTAAAAACTCTACTGTTCCTACACTATAATAATTAATAGATTTAACAATCTTTACTGCATCCTCACATATTGCCTTTCTTTGAGCCTCTGTAATCCCAAAGGCTGGAGTAAATTCCACTACCTTTTGATGTCTTCTTTGAATTGAGCAATCCCTTTCAAATAGGTGTACAATATTTCCATATTTATCACCCATTACTTGAACCTCTATATGCTTTGGTTTATCAAGATATTTCTCAATAAATACATCATCTATTCCAAAGGATTTTCTTGCCTCATTCTTTGCATTATAGAACTCATTGATTAAGGTGCTTTCATCCTTTACTACTCTCATACCCCTACCACCACCGCCAGCAGAGGCCTTAAGTATAACTGGATATCCACTAAATTCTGCAAATTTTCTAGCTTCCTCTTCGGATTCTACAGCTCTATCAATTCCTGGAATAGTAGGCACATTGACTGAATTAGCTACAATCTTGGATTTTATCTTGTCCCCTAGCTTATCCATCATTTCATTACTTGGTCCTATGAATTCTATACCAGCTTCCTTACACTTCTTAGCCATTTCTGAGTTTTCAGATAAAAATCCATATCCAGGGTGTATTGCGTCTACACCTTTTTTGAGAGCTAATTTTATTATTTCGTCTATATTCAAATAAGCTTCTATAGGACCCTTATTTCTCCCGATTAGGTAGGATTCATCTGCTTTAGTTCTAAATAGAGAATTCTTGTCCTCTTCAGAGTAGATAGCTACGCTTCTAATACCTAGCTCTGCACATGCCCGGATAATTCTAATTGCTATTTCGCCTCTGTTGGCTACCAATATCTTTTTAAACTTTGTAACCATGGTCATCTACTCCTCACTTATTGTATGGTATTAACCATATATTTTATATTATACCCATTAAATATTCAAGTAAAATTTTGTCCACTCCTTCCAGCCTATATCACTCATGCTTCTAGGGCAAAGTTTTCTACTTGCATCAAAGTGCCTGACCACATTATCCTTTGGTATCCTGTGTTTCTTCATCAAAACTCTTATCAATTCCAAAGTATTTTCTTTAGCAATATTAAAATCCCCATCATCATTGACACATATTTCAATTCCTATAGAATTGCTATTTGTAATACCATGTTTGCCCCTCCCATCTCCACAATGCCAGGAGGCAAAACTATCCTCTACAATTTGGAGGATCTCCTTAGAGTCTACAAAATAATGAGCTGAAGCATTTCTGTTAGCTCCATTAAAGTATAAATAATGGTTATTGGCTCCAGCACCAATTCTTTTATTTCCTGTATCATGAACTACAATATATTCAATTCTAGTCCCATTTCTAGATGAGTAGTTATATTTGATTAGTTTTTTAATTATACTCATATTCATCCTCCTAAGCTAATAGCTTCTTTAGTTTACTAAGGGCAAGGGTCTTTGTGTTTACAACAGTCCTATAGGAAATGCCATATTTCTCTGCAACTTGATTGATACTCAAACCTTCACAATAAAAATCAACTATGATATCCCTTTGTCTTCTAGTTAGCTCATCCAAGGCTATATATAGAGTTTGATTTTCCTCATGTTTTAGAAATATGTCTAAGGGGTCTTCTTCCTGCGATTCTAAAAGGTCTATTAACTCGTCATCCTCCTCATCCCCTATCTTTTCATTTAAGGAAAAATGGACTTTGCCCTTATGTTTATCCAAATAGTAAAACTTTAGCATATGTTTAACATAGCCTAAAAAATGAGTTCCCTTTCTTGGATCATAGCTTTGAAGACATTCTAAAACCACCAATCTTCCTTCCTGCAATAGATCATCGAATTCCTCAAATTTATAGTAATATCTTTTTATTGAAGAAACTATTAGGGGATAAAGTTCCTTCATCAATAAGTCTGTGCTTCTGACATCACCCTCTTTAGCCTTTATAGTTAGTTCATTCAAATCTTTATACATATTTCTCCTCCGTAGAGGAAGGCTGCCTTCCATGTTTTCCTAGGTAGCCTAAATATACAAGAAAGTCAGTATTTTATCAAAACGTACGTTCGATTGAATCTATTAATGATTTTTTCCTAATCCTATCTAAATTATTACTTTTAGTAACCCTTAGGCGTGGAGCTAATTCATATATCAATGAAGTCCTTAACTTTAAAGACAAAAAAAGACCACTAAAAAGTGATCTTACTCTATATCTAATATTCTTACCTAAATATTTTCTATTCCTTGCCTATCAAGCTTACGGTTTCTAAAATAAATGCACAAATCTATTGATACCATTATGGTATTTATCATATAAAATATGACAACATAATTTATATTTCCTGAAATGAACTTTGCAAGAATTCCATTTATGTAACCAAAGATAATAATGCTTAAAAAGAATGGACTCTTCCCCTTAGCTGTTCTTGCTCGATAGCTGTTCCTAATTGATACAGGCCAAGCAGCCCCAAAGGAGATTACCATAATTGCCTCTAATATTTGAGCCATGTCTATTTCCCCACCTTCTACATATTTTTCATTTAACTTCCTATATGGGTGCCAGATAAGAAAACTAATTCTCTATCCAAGTTAAATTTGCTAATATTTCTCTGTTAACCAAGTTGATTGGAGCTTCATTTCTAAGAATCCTGCCTACTTCTTTAGCAGTTATACTTATTTGTGCATCTGACGATTCCTCTGAAAGATATGCACTATGTGGACTTATGAGAACATTTTTCAGCTCTATTAGCTTTTTATCTCTTTCCTTAGGTGGCTCATTTTCAATAACATCTAATCCTGCTCCAGCTATTAATCCATTTGTTAATGCAAAGTATAAATCCTCTTGATTTATTATCTGCCCTCTAGATGTGTTTATTATATATGCGCTAGACTTCATAGTTTTAATGGCTTCTAAATCTATCAAGCCCAGAGTTGATTCTAGCAAAGGAGTGTGTAGAGTCAGATAATCTGATTCCTTAAGTAATGTTTCAAAATCCACACTTTCTACACCTAACTTTTCCATTTCATGGGCTGAAACAAAGGGATCATTAGCTATAATTCTTACTCCAAAACCCTTAAGCATCTTAGCTACATTGCTTCCTATAGAGCCTAAACCAAGTATTCCAACAGTGGACATAGAAAATCTAGTGATTTTCCCTGCTGTAGCTAAGCTCCAATTTCCTTCTCTTACATCTGGCATAAGAAGATATTTTCTTCTAGCGAAATCTAAAATAAACATTATAGTATGTATAGCTACCTCTTCCTTACAGTATCCTTTGGCATTGCTAACTACTACATTGAATTTGCTTGCAATCTCAACATTTGCAGCATTATAGCCAGCACTTGCTGCAATATATGCTCTTAGATTGAGACTCCTATATATCTCTTCATCCATTTCTTGATCCCATGATACTAAAACCTCTACATCCTTGCATTTCTCTATTAATTCCTCTTTATCAAGAACAAACTCCCCTAAAAACAAGAAGTCAAGGTTTGCATATTCCTTCCTTATATATGTCTCCATCTTTTCAATATCAGATTTGTTCATTCCTGGTACTCCACAAAGGGCTACCTTTTTTCTTATATCCATGTCATTACATCTCCTCTAAGCAATAGACTTATCTAAATATGTCCATCTTCTCAATTCTATCGAAGGCTTCCTTAATCTTATCAATGCTTAGTGTACAAGCCAATCTTATAAAGCCTTCTCCAGATTCACCAAAGGTTGTACCTGATATCACTAATACATGGGCTTCTTCTAAGATTTTCTTTGTTACTTGCTCAGAAGAAAGTCCTGTTTTTTTAATATTTGGAAACAGATAGAATGTACCTCTTGGTGACATTATACTTACATTTTTTAAAGCCTTTAGTCTTTCATAGGTATAAAAAATTCTACTTCTAAATTCTTTAACTAGGTCTTCTTGTATGCTCTCTCGAAAATTTAAGGCATGTATGGCAGCTTGTTGAGATATGGATGGTGCTGAGTATACGATAGCACTATTTATCTTGTCTACAACTTCTATTAGACTAGAACTTCCTATCATATAGCCTATTCTCCAGCCTGTCATGCAATAATCCTTAGAAAAGCTACCAAGGGTTATAGTTCTTTCTTTCATACCTTCTAAAGATGCCATTGGAACAAAGGGCTCTTGAAAGCTATATATAGTATATATATCATCAGCATATATTATCAAGTTATACTTTTTAGCTATTTTTGCAATATCCTCTAAGTTCTTTTTACTTAGGCATGTTCCTGTAGGGTTATTAGGGGTATTTATTATTATCCCCTTTGTTTTATCTGTAATCTTACTTTCTAGTCTTTCTATATTGATTTGAAAATCCTCTTCTTCATAGGTCTCTAAAAAAACAGTACGACCCTTAGCTAATTTAATCTGGTCATCATATACACTAAAATGTGGAGTAGGAATAATCACTTCGTCCCCCTCATCTAATGTAGCCTCAATGGCTAGAAACATGGCATGATTGGCACTAGTTGTAATCATTATTTCATCTGTTGAAACATAAAAATTAAATCTTTCCTTATAATACTTTACTATTGCTTGTCTTAGTTCTAAAGTCCCAACTGGAGTAGTATAATGAGTATGCCCATTTAATGCATCTTCAAAGGCTAACTTTATAACTCTATCATCTGTTTTTAAATCTGGATCTCCGATACTAAAATTTATTAAATCTGAATATAAATATGACAGATTTGCTTCTTGTGCAAAAGCTGCTTTATTATCATTTATATACTTCTTTGAAATATAAGTATTTTCCATAACTTCCTCCTATAAGCTTAGTAACTTAAAGACAAAAATATTAATAAACATTGTATACCTAATTTCTAGAATATACAATGTTTAT
>CAYZZR010000070.1:0-218 GCA_964482775.1 uncultured Tissierella sp.
TCTTTGGAATGGCTACTATATTTGCAGAATCAGTATTGGCACAAAAGTATAGAGAAACAAAGGACGGAGAATTAGTAGGCGGACCAGCCTATTATATAAAAAATGGTTTGAAATCAAAAAGCCTAGCAATATTTTTCTCAATTACATGTATTGTAGCATTAGGAATTGTTGGAATCATGGTTCAATCAAATTCAGTAGCTGGATCAGTATCTACTGCT
>CAYZZR010000070.1:228-10588 GCA_964482775.1 uncultured Tissierella sp.
AATTGCAGTTACAGTAGGGCTAACCATAATTGTAGCACTAATACTAATGGGTGGAATGGGAAGAATTGCATCATTTGCTGAAACAGTAGTACCAATTATGGCTACTGCATATATATTGGGAAGTCTTGCAATTATAGTTATGAACTTAGGAGATCTGCTTCCAGCCTTAAAGAGTATATTCCTTGGAGCATTCACACCGGCAGCAATAGGTGGTGGAGTTTTAGGGATAACAGTGCAACAAACAATAAGATTTGGGTTAGCAAGAGGTTTATTTTCAAATGAAGCCGGAATGGGTTCAACGCCTCATTCACATGCAGTTGCTGATACTAAGCATCCAGCAGAACAAGGTTTTACAGCTATGATAGGAGTATTTATATCAACATTTTTAATTTGTACTTCAACAGTAATGGTAAACCTTGCTTCAGGAGCATATAATACAGGGATTGCAGCAGCAGAAATGGTAGAAGCTGCAACAGTAATGACACAAAATGGTTTTGCATCTGGATTTGGAACCTTTGGAGGAATGTTCTTATCAATTTGTTTATCATTCTTCTCTTTGACTACAATTGTCGGATGGTACTTCTTTGCAGAATCAAATGTAAAATATGTATTCAATGCTAAAGCTTCTACATTGAATATATTTAAGGCAGTAACTCTTACAGCTTTGGTAGTTGGAACACTTATAGATGCAACACTTGTATGGGAATTAGCAGATATGTCTATGGGACTTATGGCAATTCCAAATATTATTGCTCTATTCTTATTGTCTAAAGAGGTTAAGTTTATACTTGATGACTATGACTCAAAGCTATTAAGTGGAAATGTTTATTGGAAATATGAATATCAAAACTTGAAAGAAAATAAAAGCAATAAGAAAAGGGTATTTAAGAAAGGATTTAGCACAACTACGTTAAATTAAATTAGTTTACAAAACCATACTGGGGGTATGGTTTTGTTTGTTAAAAAAAGCAAATATTTCGAGTTTAAAAGAAGGTATTTTTGGAATAATGTAGAATAGAATATATAAGATTAGGCTTAAAGTTTAATCCAATAACCTAAAGGGGGACACTTTCATGGACAATATGAACTTGATTAAAGACATTAAAGGTTTTGAAGAGTGGGATGTAATTCAACCTATCCATAAGGGGTGGTCAGAGGATCTTAAGTTTTTTATACAGGATAAGAAAGGTGAAAAGTTTTTACTAAGATTATCGAAAATAGATTATTTTGAAAAGAAAAAGTTGGAATATGAAAATTTATTCTTAGTTGCTGAATTAGGGGTAAATATGTCTAAGCCAGTTTCCTTTGGAATATGTAGTGGTGGTAGTATGGTATATGAGTTATTGACTTGGTTAGAAGGTAAGGAGGCTATAGATGTACTTCCTAGCTTGTCAAAGGAAGAACAATACAACTATGGACTAAAGGCTGGGAAAATTCTGCAAAAGATGCATAAGCTCAAGCCTCAAACAAAAAAAGAAGCATGGGAAAGTAGATACAAGAGAAAGATAGATATAGTTATAAAAGCTTATAAGCAATCAGGAAAAACTATCGAGAATGATGAAGTGATAATTGATTATATAAGAGAAAATGAAAGCTACCTCAAGAATAGACCAATTACATTTCAACATGGTGATTTTCATTTAGGAAATATGCTCATAACACCAGATGGAGATTTGGGGATAATTGATTTCAACAGATCTAGCTATGGAGATCCCTGGGAGGAATATGATAGATTTATATTTACATGGAAGCACAGTATAGATTTTGCACTTGGTCAAATCCATGGATATTTTGATTCAAATGTACCTGATGACTTCTTTAAGTTAATGAGCTTGTACAATGCTAGAAACTTGATTGCTAGTGTACCATGGTCTATTGCATTTGGTAATCAAGAATTAGAAGAAACTTTTGAAAATATAAGATTGGTCTACGAATCTTATGATGGATTTAAAATATACATTCCAAACTGGTATAGATAAGTAAAATGAGGGTGCCATTAGGTACCCTCATTCCATTGATAAATCTATGCTTATAGGATGTCCTATATATATTTCATCATTACTAACGATTGAATCATAAATTAATATGTCAACGCCATTTTCATGAGCTGTTTTTATGGCATCAGAGAAATTCTTATCCATTTTCCAATTGGGTCTAAATGATATTGGTCCCTTCATCTGTATCAAGAAGAATATAGCTCCACTATAACCTTGTTTTATAGCTTCTATCATTTCAAGTACATGTTTGGAGCCTCTTTCAGTAGGGGCATCTGGAAAACTTGCAATATGGTTATTCTCTAAGGTAACACCCTTTACTTCAATAAAGCCTTTTTGATTATCCTTTTCGTAATATATATCATACCTAGAATTTTCAAATGATACTTCTCTTTTTATATAAGTAAGATTCTCATATCCTTGAATCTTGTTTTCAGATAGAGCTTCAAATACAACTGCATTTGGTACCTGGGAATCCATATTTATAAGCATATCCCCCTTCCATACTGCAATTAGAGAGTATTTAGTTTTTCTGTTTGGATTATTAGAGCAATCCTCAAGTACAACCTTTGCACCAGGTAGGAGTATTTCTCTACATCTACCTGTATTTCTAACATGGACGGTTTCTTCTACACCATTTATAAGTACTTGAGCAATAAACCTATTTGGTCTTTTTAAAAATATGCCCTCAATAGTTTTTGAATATTTCATAGTTACCTCTTTTTAGTGATTTATTTAAGGACTTTATTGTATCATTTAATGCAACTTTCATCAAATGTCTTAAGTTATAGGTTGACAATTCTATCATTTTGGATAAATTAGATTTGTAGTATAATGGGTATATAGGAGGGAAATTTATGAATAAGAAGATAATATCCTTATTATTAGCTTTTGTTTTTTTAGTAGGCTTAGTTGGGTGTACGCAGGTTTCTGAACCTAACATTGACTTACCTGATTTAGTTGAAGGGGAATCACAATCCCAAGAAATTGAGGAACTTGATGAGAAAGGAGAGTATACAAGCCCCCAAGATGTGGCTCTATATATTTATATATTCGATAAACTACCAGCTAATTTTATCACTAAAAAAGAGGCTATGAATTTAGGTTGGGAAAGCAATAAAGGGAATCTATGGGAAGTAACTGACAATAAGAGTATCGGTGGTGACAAATTTGGAAACAGAGAGGGTTTGTTACCTAAGAGTGATGGACGTGTTTATTATGAGTGTGATGTAAATTATGAAGGTGGATTCAGGGGTGCTGAAAGAATAGTATATTCTAATGATGGATTGATATTTTATACAAATGACCATTATGAATCATTTGAGCAGTTATACTAGGAGGGAAACTTTATGAAGACAGTCCTATTAAATGGAAAAAGAATGACCAATAAAAAGGATACACATCTATATATTAAGAGAAAGCTTGGATTGCCAGATTATCATGGAAAAAATCTTGATGCGCTTTGGGATTCATTAAGCACCTTAAGTGATTCCATGGGTATAATACTTTTTAATAAGGAGTATATTGAACAATTTCTAGGTGATTATGGAAATTCATTAATAAGAGTTTTTCAGGAATCAGCCCAATCAAATGAGAAAATTGTATTTAAGGTTGTAGATATAAAGCAAAGATATTAGGTAACTATTGGGAAGGAGAGGATTCTTTGTCAATTGAATTGTTAAAATCAATTATTGATAATAGTGAAAACATAGTATTTTTTGGTGGAGCAGGTGTCTCTACTGAAAGCAATATTCCAGATTTTCGATCTGAAGCTGGACTTTATGTAGAAAAAAAAGACTACATTTACTCTCCAGAATATATGTTAAGCCATAGCTTCTATGAAGATCAAACAGAAGAATTTTTCGAATTTTATAAAAAAAAGATGATATATAAGGATGCACTGCCAAATGATGCACATAAGGCCCTTGCTCAGCTTGAGAGAAGAGGTAAGCTAAAAGCTATCATCACCCAAAATATCGATGGTTTACATCAAATGGCTGGATCTAAAAATGTAATTGAGCTACATGGTTCAGTTCATAGAAACTATTGTATAGACTGTTATGCTACATATGATGTGGAATTTGTCCTTAAGCAAAAAGGGATTCCTTTATGTGGTAAATGTAATGGTGTTGTAAGACCTGATGTAGTATTGTATGAGGAGGGCTTGGAGCAAAATTTAATGGATAGGGCCATTGATTATATTGATAAAGCAGATGTTTTGATAGTAGGAGGGACATCCCTAGTAGTATATCCTGCAGCAGGACTTTTGAGATATTATAAGGGAAACAAGCTAATACTTATAAACAAATCCGACACCAAGTATGATTCTATGGCGGCTTTGACTATAAATGATAGTATTGGTCAGGTACTTAGTCAGATTATTTGATTGCTATAAAATGCTATTGACAAAGTATTACCTAAGCTATATCATATAAGTATAATATATCTTCAGGGGGAGGTGCAAATCCTCACCGGCGGTAAAGCCCGCGAGCCGAAAGGTTGACTTGGTTAGATTCCAAGGCCGACAGTATAGTCTGGATGAAAGAAGATGTTATAGACTTAATTGCCTATTACCCCGGAGACAACTTCGGGGTTTTTTGTGATTTAATTGCAAATCTACACATCCCTGAAGCAATTAAAAAATGGAGGGATTCAAATGTACAATGTATTAAACAAGGAAACATGGAACACAAGAACTATGATTAAGATTTCAGTTTTATCGGGTATCGCATTCATACTGATGTTTTTTGAATTTGCCCTAGCATGGATAGCACCACCTTTTATGAAGCTAGACATCTCAGATCTTCCTGCATTAATAGGAGCATTTTCTATGGGACCAATGGCAGGTGTAATTATTGAACTATTAAAGAATCTACTAAATTTACTTGTAGAAGGAACAACTACAGGTGCAGTTGGAGAATTAGCTAACTTTGTAGTAGGATCTGCATTTGTATATACTGCTGGTGCAATATACTATAAAAATAAGAACTTTAAAAATGCCATTATTGGTTTGGGATTAGGAACTATAGTTATGACTGCAGTAATATCAATTGCAAATTACTATATCATGTTCCCGTTCTATGCAAAGCTATTTGGAATGCCAATGGACTCCTTGGTTGAAATGGGTACCATGATTAATGCAAGTATTGTAGATATGAAAACTATGGTAATCTATGCTATAGTGCCTTTCAATCTAATAAAGGGTGTATTCCTTTCAGCCTTGACTATATTAATATATAAGAGGGTATCGCCTGTACTTCATAAATAAGAGGCGAAACAAACAAGAGATTCGAATTTTCGAATCTCTTGTTTTTAAATATTTATTTTCTGTAAATATTTGCAGTATCATCTGCTGTTATGGGCAATTCCGGGGAAAACATAGGTATTGGTAAAAATTTAAATCTACTTAATTTGTGCATATTATCTATTTTATCCTTTAACCCTATATCTTCAATTATGCCTTCTCTTATATATCTGTTTAATATATCATAAGAAAAACCAAAAACATCCTCATCACTTTTACCAGTTAGACCATCACTAGGCTTTTTCGATACAAATTTTTCGGGAAGTCCAATAAAGCTACCAATCTGCATAACCTCATCAGAGGTCAACATACCTAGTGGAGAAAAGGCACCTGCAGTATCTCCATATATAGTTGCATATCCTACCCAATCCTCAGACAAGTTGCTAGTATTTATAACTCTGCTATTATCTATAGATTGTGATATAGCATAAAGTAAGCTCATTCGAATACGGGGTGGCAGATTTAGTTTAGTTTGCTGTGAAACCTCTGGAATTATATTTCTATTGATCATGTTTAGAGAATCTTTGAATTCATTTGATATATCAACGATGTTTACCTCTGTATTATGAATCTCCAAAAATGAGCAAAGGTCTCTTGCATATGAGATATCATCCTGTATGCCATTTGGCATTAGAACCCCTATTACATTTTCCTTGCCAAGAGCTCTTACACATAGTGCAGCTACTACTGAGCTATCCTTGCCTCCAGAAATACCAATTATAGCCCTACTGCCCCCTGTACTTTCTATACTATACCTAATCCAATCTATCAGATTATTAGTGATTTCCTCAAGCTTCATTACATCTAATTTCATCTAATTCATCTCCTTATTTCCATTCCTAAAGATTCCATAACCTTCAAAGCATATTCATGATCTTCCTTGTCTTTACTTTTACATAACTTTGCATCCACAATTATATTTGCCTCAGGGAATGCACTTTGTACACAAATAGCATTGGCAAGAAGACATTTAATTGTTTCTACACCAACAAACTCAATGTTTTCAATAAATTGTTTTTCATCCTTAAACTTTAGCTGAATTTCTAGTAGAGTTTCCGGAGGAATAGCATAATAACTTTTCTTTATCTCTTGATGCTTTTTCAGAAGAGGCTTTAAGTCTCCATATGGTTGGAAACACCATTTTTTATGGGTGCTTAGCATACTCTCTCTATTTATAATTCCTATTTTATCATTATTATTGTCCGATTCATATTGTAATTTTGACAATCCTTTAGATTGACCTAAAAGGTTTATATCTGAGGTATAAAAGATCTTATCACCTCTTTCTTCATAATACTTAATCTTATTGATTATCCCAGGGACAAGCATCTCAGCATCCTTTACATAGCTTGATCCTCTATCTGAGTCAACATAGTCATTTTGCATATCAATTATAAATAGCATAAATTTCCTCCTATGTATCTAAATCTTGCATACAAGTATATAATACCCATCTTTTATGAATTATTGGCGGTATTATGGGTCAATATTGTTAATTTCAAACTGATTTGATATAATAAAATATTAGTTAATGAGAAAGGTTGAAGATCTTGAAAATTATTTTAAAGAGTTTAGAGGAAACGCAAAAATTTGGGATAAAATTGGGCAATGCCTTGAAGAAAGGTGATATTCTTTGCTTGAATGGTGACTTAGGTGCTGGCAAGACCACACTAACCAAATCAATAGGCATCGGTTTAGGTGTTGATGAATATATAACTAGCCCTACATTTGCCTTGATTAATCAGTACAGTGGTAAACTTCCTGTTTATCATTTTGATGTATATAGATTAGAAAATGTTGAAGAACTGAATGATTTAGGCTTTGATGAGTATTTTTATGGCAATGGAGTATGCATAGTTGAGTGGGCGGACAAAATAGAAAAGATGATTCCAAAGGAAAGAATAGTAATTGACATAGAAAAAACAGAAGATTTAGATGGAAGAATTATAAAAATATCAGGTTTCCATAAAAGATATGAGGAGCTTGTTAGGGAGTTGAATTTACAATGAAGGTATTAGGTTTAGATACTTCTACACTTATGACAACCTGTGGTGTAATAGATGGAGATAAATTAATAGGAGAATATTCCTTGAGTCAGGACATGAGCCATTCAGAAAAGTTAGTACCAATGATAAAGCAAGTAATGGACAGTTTGGAATTGAATCTTAAGGATGTTGACCTATATGGAGTATCAATAGGCCCAGGTTCATTTACTGGACTTAGAATAGGAATTGCTACTATTAAGGCATTTGCTCATTTGTTTAATAAACCTCTAGTGGGTGTTTCCACTCTTGAAGCTTTGGCTTTTAATCTACCATATAATCCAATAGTTGTGCCTATGATAGATGCTAGGCGAGAAAGAGTATATACAGGAATATACACATGGGAAGGCAATAATTTAAAGGCTATAATGGAACCAACCATCTTAGAGGTTAAGAAGCTACTTGATATATTAAAAAGAGATTATGAAGATCTTGTAGTCAATGGAGATGGAAGTATTGTTTTTAAGGATTTGATAAAGGAAACTCTTAAGGATAAGGTAAGGTTTTCAACTGTTGGCCAAAATATGTGTAAGGCTTCTAGCATATGTGAGATTGCACTTATGAAATATAAGAACAATCAATTAGATGATTTTTATACTTTGGCTCCAGATTATCTATTGGAAACTCAAGCCCAAAGGGAATTAAATGAAAGAGGGAATTAAGCCATGGATGTTATATTGAGAGAAATGGTTATAGAAGACTTAGATGATATAATGGAAATCGAAAAATATGCATTTACTACACCTTGGTCAAGGAAAGCCTTTGAACAGGAGATAGTTGAAAATCTTCTAGCAAAATATATAGTTGCGGAAATGGATGGTAGGGTTGTTGGTTATGCTGGTATCTGGTTGATTATAGATGAAGGACATATCACAAATATTGCAGTAGCTAAGGACTCAAGAGGCCAAGGAATAGGAAAATATTTAATGATGGGTTTAATTGAGTTTTGCAGAAAGAGCAAGATCAACAATATGACTTTAGAGGTAAGAAAATCTAACATAGTAGCTCAAAATTTATATAAGAAATATGGTTTTATGGATTGTGGTATTAGACCTAATTATTATGCAGATGACCATGAGGACGCAGTTATTATGTGGAAGACCATTGAAAAGTAGAGGTGATTTGATGTTAACATTAGCTATAGAGACTTCATGTGATGAAACATCATGTGCTGTTATTAAAGATGGAAGAGAGATTTTATCAAATATCATTTCCTCCCAAATAGAAATTCATAAAAAGTTTGGAGGGGTAGTACCAGAGATAGCATCTAGGAAGCATATAGAAAGTATTGATAATATTTTACAAGAATCCTTAGATGAAGCAGGTATTAGCTTTAAGGATATAGATTTGATAGCTGTAACTCAGGGACCAGGGCTCGTAGGTGCTTTATTAGTAGGTTTATCAACAGCTAAAGCATTGGCATATGGCTTAGATATACCAATAATTGGGGTTAATCACATACAAGGTCATGTATGTGCTAATTTTATAGAACATAAAGATTTAGAGCCGCCATTTACAGGCCTTATTGTCTCAGGTGGGCATAGCTATTTGATACATGCAAATGGATATACAGATTATGAATTGGTTGGTAGAACTAGAGATGATGCAGCAGGTGAAGCCTTTGATAAGGTAGCTAGAGCTATTGGACTTCCTTATCCAGGTGGACCACAGATTGATAAGCTTGCTAAATTAGGAAATAAGGATGCAATTCATTTTCCTAGAGTAACAATTGATGATAAGACTTATGATTTTAGCTTTAGTGGATTAAAAACAGCTGTGCTGAATTATATAAACCAGACTAATCAAAAAGGTGAAGAAGTAGTTATTGAAGATGTAGCAGCTAGTTTTCAACAAGCAGTTTTAGATGTGCTTGTGGATAAGACTTTTAGATTAGCAAAGGAAAGAAAATCAGAAAAAATCGTAATATCAGGTGGGGTTGCGGCAAATGAAGGACTTAGAGCTATGATGGAGGAAAGAGGTAAAAAGGAAGGCATTGCGATCTTCTATCCATCAAGAGTTTTATGCACAGATAATGCAGCAATGATAGGTGCAGCAGGTTATTATAATTATATCAATGGTATAGAATCTGACTTAGGTATGAGCGTATTACCTAATTTAGACTTGAAATAGTAGGGTTTAGAATCGACAACTTTCCACAAGCATTATCCACAACTTATTATTTAGTTTAAATAATAAGTTGTGGATAATGTGGGAAATGAATAGGAAAAAGGCGAGAACAAGTATATAACATGGGGATAACCCTGTGCACAATGTGAATAACTTGGGGATTTTCTGTTATTAACCTTCTGTTAAGCTTATCCATTCATCATAGAGCTGATTTAATTTACTTTCATTTATTTCTCTTTCTTTTGTTAATTCTACAATTTTTTCGTGGATTTCATAGATTTCTGGATTACAAAGCTCTTTATCTATGTCCTCAATTAGCTTTTCCTTAATTGCAATATCATTTTCAAGCTGCTTAAGAACTTTTCTTTTATTTCTTTCTAATACTATGATTTCCTTTTCCTTTTTTTTCTCTAATTTAAGTTGAGTTTTAGTTTTACCTAATTCCTCTTCTTCATCATCATAGGCTATCTCGTTTTTTTTCGCCAAATAATAGCTATAGTTACCAAGGTATTCTTTAATTCCTTCTTTAGTCAATTCTAGGATTTTGTTTGTAACTCTATTTAGAAAGTATCTATCATGAGATATTACAAAAACTGTTCCCTCATAACCTAGTAAAGCATCCTCAAGAACCTCCTTAGAATCAATATCTAAATGGTTTGTAGGTTCGTCCATCAAGAGAAAGTTAGATTTAGAGAGCATTAGCTTTAGTAAGGCCAATCGTCCCTTTTCACCACCGCTGAGGTCATTTATTTCTTTAAATATATCATCCCCAACGAAAAGAAATTGGCTTAGGGCAGTTCGGATATCATAATGATCAAGACTTGGATTTTCGTCCCAGATTTCATCTATAACGCTTTTTTCTAGATTTAGCCTGTCCATTTCCTGGTCAAAAT
>CAYZZR010000071.1:0-10418 GCA_964482775.1 uncultured Tissierella sp.
TTTTCAAACAATCATTCGTATTTAGTATAGTAATTGCTAGTATGTCTGCAGCTACAGCACCTGCTGGGATTGTAATGGTAATTAGAGAATTAAAAGCAAAAGGCCCTTTAGTAAAGACAATATTACCAATAGTAGCTATTGATGATGCTTTGGGGATAATTGCCTTTGGAATAGCAATATCCATTGCAAAGATTGTATCCGGAGGAGAAGTTGTATCATTTTTTCAAATGATTTCTGGGCCATTTGCTGAAATAATGGGGTCACTATTATTGGGGTTAATAATTGGAGTTATTTTGACCTTTGTTTCAAAGAAGGCTAAAAGTAGAGATGAGCTTTTGACAATGGTTATAGGATTCATCTTAGCTACTACTGGTATAGCTAATTATTTAGGCTTATCAGCTATATTAACATGTATGATGCTGGGTGCAGTTCTTGTCAATTTAATGCAAAATTCTAATAGAGTATTCTCATTAATTAATGAATTTACACCACCTATTTATCTGCTATTCTTCACAGTAGCTGGTGCAGGAATAGATATTGCAGTGCTTTCAAAAGTAGGCGTCTTAGGCATAGGCTATATTCTTGCAAGAGCTATGGGCAAGATAATTGGTGCAACAATAGGTGCCAAGTATGTAAAATCAGATATTAATGTTGTTAAAAATTTAGGAATCAGCTTATTAACACAAGGAGGAGTATCCATTGGTCTTTCGGCTATTGTTAGAAGGGAACTACCTCTATATAGTGATGAAATTGTAACTGTAATTTTATTTAGTGTGTTAATATTTGAAATAATGGGACCTATATTAGCTAAAATTGGAATTACTAATGCTGGAGAAGTTAATGGTGAAATTAAGGTAAAATCAACTAAAACAATTACAGCAGATTTGAAAGGATAGATGATATCATGAATGTATTATTTATAGTTTTAAATGAAACAGATTATTTAGATGACATATTAGATGCTTTTGTTGAGATAGGTGTAAAAGGAGCTACTATTCTTGATAGCCAAGGAATGGGTTCTGCAATATCGAATTCAGGAAGAGGTAAAGATCTTTTCTTCGGAAGCATTAGAAATTTACTAGATAATGCTAGACCCTACAATAAAACTATCTTTACTGTAATTGAAGGTGAATATTTATTACAACAGGCTATTAAAACAGTAAAAGATATAATTGGAGATATGAGTAAACCTGGCATAGGGTTGATGTTTACAATGCCGGTAGGGCATATTTACGGAATGTAAGAAAAATAATCGTCCAAGACTAGTTCAAACTATTCTTGGACGATTATTTTTTGAACAGCATAAAGTCTATTGCGCAAGAACATGCATTCTGATAATATATAGATATGAGTATATAGCAGGTAATATTATGATAAAAAAGTGTAAAAATTTGATGAGGAGTGATTATTGATGGCAGAATTAAAATATGATATCACAGAAAAAATAGCAGTACTATCAGAAAAAGGAGTATGGACTAAAGAACTTAACAAAGTTAGCTGGAATGATAGACCTGCTAAGTATGATATAAGAGATTGGAACCATGATGAAGGTAAAATGGGAAAAGGTACTACTCTTACAGATGAAGAGGCAAAGGCATTGAAGGAAGCTTTGGATCAAAGATTTTAAGCAGAAGGAGGAGTTTAATTGAATGAAATGATTCAACAATTAAAGCAAAGAAAATCAGTTAGGGTTTTTGAAGATAGAGCATTAGATCCAAGGATTAAAGATGAAATTATAAGTTCAGCTTTTGAAGCTCCTACAGCTGGGAATATGATGCTTTATAGTATCATTGATGTTACTGATGAGGAATTGAAGTGTAAACTTTCAGTTACCTGTGATAATCAACCATTTATAGCAAAAGCCCCCCTAGTTTTAGTTTTCTTAGCTGATTATCAAAGATGGTATGATGCTTTTGAATTTTCGGATTGTAGTCCGAGAACTCCT
This sequence comes from uncultured Tissierella sp., assembly GCA_964482775.1. GTDB lineage: Bacteria > Bacillota > Clostridia > Tissierellales > Tissierellaceae > Tissierella_B. Next base: position 1,946 of record CAYZZR010000071.1, read on the forward strand.
GGTGAAGGGGATATACTACTTGCTTGTGCAGATGCAATAATAGCTGCACAAAACACTGTTATAGCCTCTGAATCATTAGGCATTGGCTCTTGCTATATTGGAGATATATTAGAAAATTGTGAAGAAGTAAGAGCCTTGCTAGATTTACCTGATTTCGTAATACCAGCTGCTATGCTTGTTTATGGATATCCTACTCAGCACCAAAAGGATAGGAAAAAGCCGGTACGTTTTGATAAGGATTATGTAGTAAGTGAGAATAAATATCGTAGATTCACTAAAGAAGAACATAATATGATGCAAGAAAAACATATGAAGAAAAATGTAATGGATAAGGATATAATAGAATGGATCAATGCCATATGTAAACGCAAATATATGTCAAAGTTTTCTTTAGAGATGAATCGATCTGCTAGTGAATATTTGAATAAGTTTAGGGGTAAGGAGTGATAGATTATGAAAGAAATATTTATGCGTAGAAGTATTAGAAAATACCAAGATAGACCTGTAGATGAAAGAGATATAGAAAAATTACTTAGGGCAGCTATGTATGCTCCTTCAGCAGGGAATGAACACCCTTGGCATTTTATTGTAGTGAAAAGTAGAGAAAGCTTAAATAAGATACCGACATTTCACCCTTATACTCAAATGCTAAAGGAAGCACCACTGTCAATAGTTGTCTGTGCCGATATGAGTAATTTAAAATACGATGGAGCTTATTGGATACAAGATATTGCAGCATGTACTCAAAATATACTTTTAGAAGGACAGTATTTAGGGCTTGGGACTTGCTGGTGTGGTGTTTATCCTAAAGAGGAATTAGTACAAGGGGTTAGAGAATTGCTTGATTTACCTGAACATATAGAGCCAGTAGCTATTGTAGCAGTAGGTCATCCTGCTGAAGAAAGGGAAGTAAAAGAAAGGTACAAGGAAGATAGAGTACATCAGGAAACTTGGTAGAAGTTTTCGCTATAAAACAAATAAGAAATGTAGTAAGAATCAATTCTTAATACATTTCTTATTTGTTTTATTGGATGTTTTTAATTGATTATTGACATATGTCGATAACAGGAGTATAGTTAAATTAATTGGTTAAGTACTTAACGAAGACTATATTTTCGTTAAGTATGTCGTAATAAATAAATAGAAAAGGAGACGAAAAAATGAATGAAGTTAAACAAAATGAAAAATCCTACTCAAGAAGAGAGCTACTAAAGACAGCTGGTAAGGCTGCAGCAGGAGTTGCAATGGTTTCTGTGATTCCATCATTTATAACAGGATGTACCCAAAAAACAGCAGAAATACCAACTAAAGAAGTTCTTCAATATCAATATTTGTCAGCAAGTGAAGATGCACCGGAATATCCATATCCATACCAAAAGCTAGATCCTGCAACTACAATTGAGAGAGCTTACGCTTCTTTTTTTAACAAGGGAGGATGCTGTAGAGCTGTGATTGATGGAATTATTGGACAGCTTGGTGACAATGCAGGATACCCTTGGAATCAAATTCCTGTAGATGCTTTTGCAAATGGTGCAGGTGGATATGGAGTAGCTTCGCTATGTGGTTCATTAGCTGGATCTGCTACAGTAATAGGATTTGCAATACCACCTGAAGATGCTTCAAAAGTTACATCAGAACTTTTCAAATGGTATACAAGTACACAACTACCAATTTATCAACCTGAAGTGGATAACAAGACTGTTGCTTCTGTATCTGTGAACTGTGAGGACTCTGTTGGTGAATTTATGAAAGTTTCAGGCTATGCTATGGGAGATCCAGAAAGAAAAGCTAGATGTGCTGGTGTAGCTGCAGACTGTGCAGGAAAGACAGTAGAGCTTATTAATGCATATTACAGTCTATAAAATTACTTAAACTAAAACAATTGCATGCAATTGTTTTCGCTACATAAATATTATTGATCACAACAAAACTGTATCTCTAGTCCATTCTAGAGATACAGTTTTTCTCAAAGAGTATTTTATATAATATTTAAATATCAGAGGTAATTGCGTAGCAATTACTTCACACCATTGCAACGAGGTGTGTGATTAGAACATACCACCTTATTTACTAAAAGGTACCCGCCACTTGTAGAAGTGGGGGACATCTATAACTCGTTATAAGACTTGGAGGTATATTAAATGATGAAAATTGCTGTAGCAAGTGAAAATGGAAAGGTAACTGAACACTTTGGACATTGTGAAGGTTTCATGATTTTTGATACTGAAAACAATCAAATTATAAAGAGTGAAACCATTGCTAATCCTGGACATAGACCAGGGGTTTTGCCAAATTATTTGAATGATAAAGGTGTTAATGTAATAATCTCTGGTGGGATGGGTAGAGGAGCTGTTGAGATATTTAATGAAAAAGATATAGAGGTCATTGTTGGGGTAAGTGGCGATGCAAGGCTAGCAGTAGAAGTCTATTTGAAGGGTGAATTAAAATCTACAGACTCTGTTTGTCATGAACATCAGCATCATGATGAATGTGGAGAATAGTGCAGGATAAAGGATTTATCAATAAATGAGGAGGCTCTAAGGTGGAAAAAGGATATATCAGTATATATACAGGAAATGGAAAGGGGAAAAGTACTGCTGCATTTGGTCTTTCCTTAAGGGCATTATTAGCTGGTAAGAAGGTTTTTATTGGACAATTTGTTAAGGATATGAAATACAATGAAACAAAAATAGTTGACTACTTTGATAATATAGAAATAAAGTTGCTAGGTAGAGGATGTTTTATAAAGAATACTCCAGATGAAGAAGATATAAAATCAGCTCAAGAGGGTCTAGAAGAATGCAAGAAAAGACTATCAAGTGGAGACTATGATTTGATTATTCTAGATGAAATCACTATAGCTCTATTTTTTAAGCTTTTTGATGTGCAGGATGTAATAAAAATACTAGAGAACAAGGCAACAAACACCGAAGTAGTATTGACAGGCAGATATGCACCTAAGGAATTAATAGATATTGCTGATTTAGTGACAGAAATGAAAGAAGTAAAACATTATTACACTCAAGGTGTATTATCAAGGGATGGTTTTGACCATTAAGAAAAAATATTATAATGACAGGAGAAAAAAATGAGTGAGAATTGCAATTCAAGTTGTAGTACATGCAGTCAAGATTGTGACTCAAGAACAGAAAAAAACGAATTTTTAGCCTATCTTAACGAACATAGTAAGGTTAAGAAGGTTATTGGAGTTGTAAGTGGTAAAGGAGGAGTAGGAAAATCTCTTGTAACTTCAATGCTTGCAGTATCCATGAGAAGAAAAGGATTCAATGTTGGAATATTAGATGCTGATATAACTGGCCCTTCAATTCCTAAGGCATTTGGAATAAAGGGAAAAGCTATGGGTCGAGAAAAGACCATAATCCCTTTAAAAAGTAGTACAGGAATAAATGTAATGTCAATCAATCTACTTCTAAATGAGGATACAGATCCAGTAGTATGGAGAGGTCCAATTATTGCTGGTGTAGTTAAGCAGTTTTGGTCAGATGTAATTTGGGATGATATTGATTATATGTTTATAGATATGCCTCCTGGAACTGGAGATGTGCCATTGACGGTATTTCAATCAATTCCAGTGGATGGAATTATCGTTGTAACTTCACCCCAGGAATTAGTTTCAATGATAGTAGAAAAAGCAGTGAAAATGGCAGGAATGATGAATGTACCCCTATTTGGAATTATTGAAAATATGTCATATTTTAAGTGTCCTGACTGTGGTGTTGAACATAAGATATTTGGTGATAGTAATATAGAGGAAGTCGCAGAAAAATATAATCTAAAAATATTAGCTAAGCTTCCAATTGATCCAAATATTGCAACTTCAGTTGATAGTGGTATGGTAGAGAATTGTGATGATAGCTTATTTCTAGCTGCAATTAGTGTAATAGAATAAATAGAGTAATAAAGTATCAACGGTGTAGCAGCTGGTGTATAGATTGACTAAAGCATAAATATTTAATATACTTAATTTGAATGATAATAGTATATTGAAAGTGGAGTGTTAATATGCCTAGACCTATTAAATGGAGAAAAGTTTGTTGTCTTCCTAACAGTAGCCGTTTTGGTCCCCTAGATTCAACTTTAGTTAATGATAATATAGTCAATATGACTGTTGATGAATATGAAACTATTAGACTAATTGATTTAGAAGGTCTATCACAGGAAGAATGCGCTTTGCAAATGAATGTAGCACGTACTACTATTCAAGGGATATATAGTGATGCTAGAAAAAAGCTTGCTCAATCGTTAATAAATGGGAAAATGTTGTTGATAAAAGGTGGAGCTTATGAACTTTGTGATGGCGAAGGAATCCATTGCACGGAGAGATGTTCTAAACGTAGATGTGAATGATTATATTAAACAACCATGGCTATTTGACAATAATATAACGATAATGAGTTATTTACATTGATTAGTCTATATGCTATACTTAAAAAAGAAGGTAGTATTAATTACATATTCGGTTAGAGATGATGAGAACCACAATTATGTCTCCTTTAGGGGGCATAATTGTGGTGATTTTATGTCAAATGGGAAAACCTTATCACTTGATGTGCTAAGTATTGGTATTAGAACTAGAACTAGGTTTTGAATTGACACTATCATTTTTAATTTATTCTTTAATAGGAAGACTTAGATTAGATAATGGTAGTGAAAATTTAAGATATAAAGCAAAAAAGGAGGATTAGAGATGAAAAGATTTTTATCGATTTTGCTAATATTGGCGATTATGTTGCCTTTAGTAGCATGTGGTGGTGGAGAAAAAGCACCTGCAAGTACTAGTACGGGAGGTACTACTGCACCTGCAGAAACACCTGCTGCAACACCGGCACCTGAAAAGAAAGTTCTTAAGGTTTCTACAAAGTTTGTTGATGATGAGCAGACAGCTATATCATTAAAAAAGGTAGTTGAAGCAATAAATGAGAGAAGTAATGGCTCATTAGAATTACAATTATTTACAAATGGTATATTACCAATAGGTAAAGACGGTATGGAACAAGTAGTATCAGGTTCTGACTGGATACTAGTAGATGGAGTAAACTTCTTAGGAGATTATGTTCCAGATTACAATGCAATTACTGGACCTTTCCTTTACCAAACATTTGATGAGTATTTTGGAATGATCGAAACCCCATTGGTTCAAAACCTTCACAAACAAGCTGAAGATTTGGGTATAAAAGTTCTTTCAATTGATTGGGTATTTGGATTTAGAAGTATGATGACCAAAAAACCAATAATTACTCCAGCTGACATGAAGGGTTTAAATGTAAGAGTACCAACCAGCCAATTATATACATATACAATTGAAGCTATGGGAGGGAATCCAGTATCTATGCCTTACCCAGATACTTATGCAGCGCTTCAACAAGGTGTAATTGATGGAGTTGAAGGCTCAATCATGACTTATTATGGAACTAAGCAATTCGAAAATGTTAAGGAATATTCTTTAACAAATCACTTGTTAGGAGTTTCCGCTATTACAATATCAACTAAGGTTTGGGATAGCTTAACTGATGAGCAAAGAACCATAATTGAAGAAGAATTTGCTAAGGGTTCAGAAGATAACTTAAGTGAAACTATTAAGTTAGAAAAAGAATATGAAGAGCTACTCAAAAAAGAAGGCGTAAATTTCTATGAAGTAGATGCAGATGCTTTCTTAAAAGCAGCTGAACCAGTATTTACAAAGTTTGATAAATGGACTCCAGGTATTTATGATGAAATAATGAAGGAATTAACAATAATAAAAGCTAATTTAAAATAACTAGATGAACCTCTAATTAAATTAAAATTATGCACAAGACCTGAGAGGAGTCTTCTCCTTTCAGGTTAATAATAACTCACAGGAGGTACACATGAAAAAGTTTTTAAAGGACTTTGAGCTTTACATAGGTAGTTTTTTCTTAACTATAACAACTGCCATCGTAATTATGAACGTATTCACTAGATATTTTTTAAGTTTTACTTTTCATTGGGCAGAAGAAATTGCTGTAGGATGTTTCGTTTGGGCTATATTCTTAGGATTTTCAAACGCATATAGGGCTAATGAGCTATTAGGAGTTGAAGCTTTAGTAAATTTTCTTCCTAAGAAGGCAAGAAATGTATTGGAGCTCTTCACATCAATTCTATTAGCTTTAATTTCTGGAGCTATGTTTTACTTTAGCTTTAAATACGTAGCGAGTTCAACTAAGATAACTGCAGCATTAGAGTTATCCTATAAATATATTTATGCATCCATCGTAATTGCATTTGCACTTGGAACTATTTATTCGCTATATTTTGTTGTGAAAAAATTTAAAATAGTATTTTTACCTAAACATACTATTGAGCAGGGAGGTAAATAAATGCAAACTTATGTACCAATAATAATACTATTTATTTTGTTCTTTCTTAACATTCCAATAGCATTTGCTTTAATTGGTTCTGCACTTTCTTATTTTATATTCTTTAATACCTCAATGCCAATGGAAATGGTAATTCAACAGTTTGTTACTGCCGTAGAATCTTTCCCATACTTAGCAGTGCCTTTCTTTATTATGTTAGGTTCTATAATGAACTACTCTGGTATTAGTGAAGCATTAATGGACTTCGCAGAAACTATAGTAGGACATATGAGAGGTGGACTTGCTCAGGTTAACGTAATTCTAAGTGCATTAAATGGTGGAATTACAGGCTCTGCAAATGCGGATGCTGCTATGGACTCCAAGATGTTAGTTCCAGAAATGGTTAAGAGAGGATTTTCTCTTCCATTTTCAGCTGCTGTAACTGCCGCTTCATCCACAGTAGCGCCAGTAATTCCTCCTGGAACAAACATGATTCTATACGCAATTATAGCAGGGGTTACAGTTGGAGATATGTTCTTAGCGGCTTATACACCAGGTATATTGATGACTATAGCTATGTTTATATTAGTTAGTATTATCTCTAAGAAGAGAGACTACAAACCAAGTAGAGAAAAAATGGCAACACCTGTAGAAATTATAAAGTCCTTCTTTAAATCAATCTGGGCATTATTGATTCCTTTTGGAATAATTATGGGTATGAGAATTGGTATGTTCACTCCTACAGAAGCAGGTGGAATAGCTGTATTATTCGCAACAATAATTGGATTCTTTGTATATAAGAAGTTAAAAATAGAACATTTTCCAGAAATATTAATGGATACAGTTAAGGGTACTGGAGCAACTCTTGTAATAATTGCAGCTGCTAAGGTATTTGGATACTATCTTACTTTGGAAAGAATTCCACAAATGATTACAGAGCTTTTAATGAATATAACAAGTAATCCTTTTGCCTTATTGATGATAATAAACTTATTGTTATTATTCGTAGGTATGTTTATAGAGGGTGGAGCAGCACTTGTAATTTTAGCACCACTTTTAGTTCCAGCAGTTAAGGCAGTAGGAATTGACCCTATACATTTTGGTATGGTATTTATAGTTAATATCATGATTGGTGGTTTAACTCCACCATTTGGTTCAATGATGTTTACCGTATGCTCAATAACAGGTTGTAAATTAGATGATTTTATAAAGGAAACTTGGCCTTTTATAGGAGTGTTATTAATGGTACTATTAATAATAACTTATTCTCCAGGTATTGCATTATTCTCTTTAAATCTATTTAGATAGATTTAGAAAGGGGAGATAAAACATGAAAAGCTTAAATGATATTAATGTATTTTTATTAGATATGGATGGAACTATTTACCTTGGTGAGGAATTAATAGATGGAGCAAAGGAATTTTTAGAAAAGATCAAGGAAAGAAATAAAAGATATATTTTCCTTACTAATAATTCATCTAAAAACAAGCAAGCTTATGTAGAAAAGCTTAATAGATTAGGCGTAGAAGCTACAGAAGAAGAGGTATTTACATCAGGGGAAGCAACTACAATGTATATAAATAAGCAAAGACCAGGTGCAAAAATCTATTTATTAGGTACTCAAGCCTTAGAAGAGGAATTTATAGGAGCTGGATTTGTCATAGAAAAAGAAAGAAATAAGGATATAGATTATGTAGTACTTGGATTTGATACTACACTTACTTATGAAAAATTGTGGGGAGCATGTGAATATATATCAGAAGGTGTGGAATATATAGCAACACATCCAGATTTTAATTGCCCTTTAGCTAATGAGAAGTTTATGCCTGATGCAGGTGCAATGGCGGCTTTCATAGAAGCATCTACTGGAAAGACACCAAAGGTAATAGGTAAACCTAATAAAGAGGTTATAGAAAGTATTTCTCTTAAATATGCTATAGATAAAGACCATATGGCAATGGTTGGAGATAGGTTGTACACAGATATTAAAACTGGACAAAATGCAGGTATAACTTCAATATTAGTTTATTCTGGTGAAACTAAAGAAGATGATTATGAAAATAGTGATATAAGAGCAGATTATGTATTTGATTCTGTAAAAGATATTATAGATTTACTATAACACAGTAGAATCT
>CAYZZR010000072.1:0-10207 GCA_964482775.1 uncultured Tissierella sp.
CATATTTAGTCATAGTTTCTTTAACATCAAGTGTCAAGTAATGAGGAGTTGTTTCAGCTGTAACTCTTAATCCTCTTTCCTTTGCTGCCTTAACTAATTGTGCGCCTTTACCAAGTGCCATATGAACTATATGAAGTCTAGCATCTGCAGCTTCTGCAAAGCTTATTCCCAGTTCGATAGCTACTTGCTCAGCTAATTCCATTCTTGCTTCTTCCCAAGCTGGACCGTCACTTCTTCCTTCTTTTCTTAGTTTGTTAACATAGTAGTCACACATAGCATAATTTTCAGCATGAATTCCTACTGGAAGCCCTGTCTTAGCTACTGCCTTAAATGCTTCAAACATTTCAGGGTCAGTTACCCTTGGAAACGTTGGCACAGATGGAGTCATATAAGCCTTAAAAGCTACTACTCCAAAATCTGCTTGCTCTTGTACATGGTCTAACCAGCCTTCTCTAACGTCTTCTCCAGTTACTCCGCCCCATAGTGCAAAGTCTATTACTGATTGTGGTTGAACTAGATCTACCTTAAGTTGTAATTGTTTTGCACTTCTTACTGATGGAACTGAACAGCATGGCATATCAACTACTGTTGTTACTCCGCCCCTAGCTGCTGCAGCTGAACCTGTTAGGAAATTTTCTCTGTGTGGAAAGCCTTGATACATAAAGTGAGTATGTGAGTCAATACAACCTGGTAAAGTAAGGTGCCCCTTAGCATCAATTACTTCTTTTGTATCCATTTTATCTATTGAATCTACGAAGCCAGCTATCTTTTCGTCTTTTACTAAAACGTTTGTCAGTATGGTATTATCGCCTTGAGGTATTCTTGCATTCTTAATTATTACATCATACATTTTATAAGCCTCCCTTTAATTTCTTTAGTTAATAATAGCATAAAGATTTTTAAGTTACCTTGTTATATTACTCTAAATATTTACTAAGTTTTTATAAAATTCCTCAATTTATTTGTATAATATTTCTAGTTATTTGTAGTATTTATATATAGGATAATTTCCTAAGTGGATATATACTTGAATTATGAAAAAATGTGCATGATAAAGGAGGAGTTTATTTGAGTCTAAAGCTAGTGGATTTATCTCAAGAGATTTATCAAGGTATGACTATATTTCCTATACATCAGAAAACGTTTATAATGACTAACCAAACTCATGAACAGAGTATGGAGGCTACAGGCAGTAAAACTCTAGGATTCTCAGCAAGAAACTTACTTATTAGTGAACATGCAGGAACTCACAGTGATGGGGTATGGGAATACAACCCTAATGGCCCAACTATCGATAATATGCCTTTGGAATATTTCTGGGGAAGTGCCATATGTTTGGATCTAAGTCATATTAGATATCCAAATTATATTGAGCCTAAGGATTTAGAAGAGGCGCTTGTTCGCTCTGGCCAAGAAATAAGACTAGGCGAAATAGTTCTTATCTATACAGGTCATCATAACAGAAATTTTGGTACGGATATGTTTCAAAAAGAGTATTCAGGATTAAGCTATAATGCAGCTAAATGGCTAGCTGAGAAGGGAGTGGTAAACATAGGGGTAGATGCTCCAGCAATTGATTTGACCCCTGATGATAATGATTTTTCTGCTCATTTAGTATGTGGAGAGTACAATATTACAAACACTGAGAATCTATGCAATCTAGACCAACTTGCAAATAAGAGATTCTTGTATATAGGTCTACCCCTTAAAATCAGAGAAGGAACTGGCTCACCTATTAGAGCTGTAGCACTTTTAGAAGAATAAAAAAACAGTGAATAACTAACAGTGAACAGTGAACAACAATTGATAGAGCAATCCTTGTTGTCACTGTTTTATTGTTATTCACTGTTCCTTGTTCACTGTTCGCTGAATTATTTTCCAAGCAGTTCCTTTATCTTTAAAGCAATCTCTAGATTTAATCTATTATGAGGATCCTCTAGATTCATTCCCGTTATCTCATTAATCCTTGTTATCCTATAAAGAACGGTATTATAGTGGGTAAACAAATCCTTGGATATTTTGGTTAAATTCCCATTGTTTTTAAAGTAGAATTCAAGGGTCCTTATAAGCTCTGTTGATTTCTTGTTATCATAGTCTACTAGGGGCTTAAGAGTTGTACTGTAGAAATCTTCTAACTCATCATTTAAATAGTCCTGTGATAGTATTTTAAATATACCTAACTCATCATAGGTAACAATTTCCTTGCTAGTTATGGATTTCCCTATTCTTACTGTTCTAAGAGCATCCAGGAAGCTTTTATGTACGTTATCTAAATTCTTGTAAGCTCTTCCAACTCCCACTTTTAAATCAATATTTTTGTATTTATCATGAAATATAGATTGTAATCGAGAATTAAAGGCTTCAACCTTTGATTTTATGTTTTTAGAATCTGAGAAACCCAAGAGTATTTGTATACCATTAGTTTTTGTAGATACGATTCCATCAAGCTTATAGTAGAGTATTAAATCCTCTATAGAACTAACAAAAGAATTCATCATATCGCTTAAAAAATCAATATCAATATCAAAATCCTTATGTTCTTCGCCCTTGTGCTTAAAGCTCATAACCTCGATCAAATAGTAATTGTTGTCTTTAAGGTTAAAAAATCTTGCTCTGTCCAAGGCCTTTTTCTTTCTCTTTGCATCAGGTGAAACTAGATCTTCGAAGAAGTCAGATCTGTATCTTATCTCTACTTCCTTAACAGATAGCTCTTGCAATATGGAGAGAGCAATTGTTGTTGAAGCACTCTCTATGATTGCTAAATCAAAGCCTCCTAAAGGCATATCCGTAGACCAAGTAAAAATATGTCCATAAATATTATCTCTTAATATTATTGGCATAATCATACGCCTTACATATTTGCCACCTATAAGTACCTTGTCCTCATTTAGCCTTTTTAATTTGTCATTTCTAGCATTACATTCATAAAATATATTGAGCTCATTCAATAATTCATCTCTATATTGTGCACTATTGTCCCCTAAGCTCTCAACAACCTGGCTTGAGAAGGATAAACTTAGTATCACAGGGTTCTTGATATTCTCCTGAATAATATTTACTACCTCTAAGAATCCTTTACCCTCAAGCATTACATTCATTAGCTTTTCATGGACTCCTTCTATTCGTTCCAAGAGGGATGCCTGTTTGTTGAAAATTTCCTTTATAGCTATCATCATAATATCCGAAAGAGGTACTGATTGATGAACATCTATTATTGGAAAATTCAACTTGTTAGCATACTCAGTTAGCTCAATAGGTAAGCTTTCCAGATAGGGAGAAACCTTTATACCAATTCCAGCTAGTTTGTTGTCATAGCAAACCTTGATCAACTTTTTTTGTTCCTCTAAATCATCCTTGTTGAAAAAATAAGCTGTTGTTAAAAGAAATTCGCCCTCTGCTATCCATTCTAAAATATCTGGATCGGCCATAATATTGACTCTAGATATTGTGTTTCTTACACCTCTAAAGCCAGCAACTAGAGTACTCGTTTTCATTATATCCAACTTCATCATATCTTCAACGCTAATTCCATTCTGTCTAGGCATAAAATCCCCCATTTCAATAGCTTCTAGTATGGTTTTTCTATCTTCTTACCCCTTACATATCTATCTATGATATTTTTATGAGACCCTATATATATGAATTTTTGCAACTTTTCCTCTGTGGACAACGGTTTCCCTGTCATTAAGTCTTCAACATCTATGATCAAAGCATCTGCCTCATAGCCTGCCTCGAAACTTCCTACTTTTCCAAAGAAACTTCCCCCACCCTTTGTAGCCAAATAAAAGGCTTCAGGCATAGTTATAGGATTTAATTCTTTGTTTTCTGATAACCAGACCATTTTAGATGTTTGTATTGCCCCTACTATAACATCAGCCATGTTAAGAGTGTGTCCTCCTGATATATCTGATGCTAATCCCATATTTACATTTGCATTCAAAAACTTTCTTGCTGGCATCATACCACTTGAAAGATTGAAGTTAGAATGTGGGCAATGAGCTACATATACACCATTTTTGGCCATTAGTTCAATTTCTTCATCTGTATTGTATACACAATGTGCCATTATGGTTTTTGTTTGACCAAACAATTTAAAATCATCATATACTCCAGCATAGCTAGTGGAGTCTGGATATAGCTCTTTAATCCATTTTACCTCTGATTGATTCTCATTTAGGTGGGATTGTACTGGTACATGGTATTTTTCTGCTAATGAACCTAAGCCACTTAACATTTTATCTGTACATGTTGGCAAAAATCTTGGAGTTATAATAGGCTTTACAAGTTCTGATTTATCTTTGTTCCGTACTATAAACTGCTCTGTCTCTAGCAAGGATCTATCAGTTTCCTCAGTTACACTTGGAGCACAATTCCTATCCATATTTACCTTTCCAACATAGGCTCCTAGTCCAGAGTCTATAAACATATCCATCAAGAGATTTGTACTTTCATAAAACACACTGGAGAATACAACACTTCTTGTGGTCCCAACCCTCCATAATTCATTTATCAACAGTTCAAATACTCCCTTTGAGTATTCAATATCCTTAAATTTACTTTCTTCCGGGAAGGTGTATGTGTTTAACCAAGGTATCAATTCATAATCAAGTCCTATCCCTCGATTTGGATACTGAGGTGCATGAAGATGTATATCTACAAAACCTGGTATAATCAATTTACCACTATAATCAATTATATCATAAACTTTGTATAAATCCTCTAATTTATTTGTTATTTTTGAAACTAGTCCATCTTCAATAACCAAATATGAATCCTCAAAAATTTCAAATTTATCTTTAGAAGAAGTATAGATTATATTCCCCTTAAGTATTGTATTATTCATACTTATCACTCCCTAGAATATTATATGATAAATAATAGACATATATTATCAGATTTATTATATAGATATATGTTAAAATATTATATATGAAATTTATACAAATTACTCATTTTCCCAATCTAAAGACCTAGTTACCGCCTTTTTCCATCCCTTGTATAGCTTATCTCTAATTTCTTCTTCCATATATGGTTCAAAGATCTTTTCTATACTCCAATTGTCCATTATATGTTTTTTATCATTCCAAAAGCCTACAGCAAGACCTGCTAAATAAGCAACACCAAGAGCCGTAGTCTCTGTAACTTGGGGTCTTTGAACATCCACATTTAAAATATCGGATTGAAACTGCATTAGGAAATTATTAACTACAGCTCCTCCATCTACTCGTAATGTTTCCACTCTTATTCCAGAATCCTCTTCCATAGCCTCTAATACATCTCTAGTTTCATAAGCAATAGATTCCAAAGCCGCCCTTACTATATGTTCTGCCTTTGCTCCACGGGTTAAACCAACAATTGCTCCTCTGGCATACATGTCCCAATATGGTGCCCCTATTCCAACAAAGGCTGGTACCAAATAGACTCCATTTGTATCCTTGACTTGATTTGCCAAAATTTCAGATTCCCCTGCACTTCTGATAAGCTTCAACTCATCCCTCAGCCATTGAATGACGGCTCCTGCCACAAATATACTTCCTTCCAAGGCATATTCTACCTTTCCATCTATTCCCCAAGCTATAGTTGAAATCAAACCATTTTGGGATTCTATTAACTTTTCTCCAGTATTCATTAGCATAAAACAACCGGTTCCATAAGTGTTCTTTGCCATACCTGGCTTTAGACAAGCTTGACCAAATAAAGCAGCTTGCTGATCACCTGCTATTCCTGAGATAGGAATCTCAACTCCAAAATCCATTTGATCAGTATATCCATATATTTCAGATGAATTTCTAACCTCTGGCAGCATATTTTGTGGTATATCTAATTCATCTAGTAACCTTGTATCCCATTTTAAATCCTTAATATTATAAAGCATAGTTCTAGATGCATTCGAATAATCTGTTACATGAACCTTTCCCTTGGTTAGATTCCAGATAAGCCATGTATCAATGGTGCCAAAGAGCAGATTTCCTCGCTCCGCTAACTCTCTAGCTCCATCCACATTGTCCAGAATCCATTTTATTTTAGTTCCTGAAAAATATGCATCTATTATTAGTCCAGTACTTTTTCTAATATAAGTTTGTAATTTCTTTTCTATTAGGTCATTACAAATATCTGATGTCCTTCTACATTGCCAAACTATAGCATTGTATATAGGTATTCCAGTATTCTTATTCCATACAACTGTTGTTTCCCTTTGATTGGCTATTCCAATGGCTGCAATTTCTAATGGATTGATTTTCATTCTTTCTATAACTTCCCGTAATACCCCTGATTGAGTACCCCAAATTTCCATAGGGTCGTGTTCCACCCATCCAGGATGTGGGTATATTTGATTAAATTCCTTTTGTGCACTTGCCACAACTCTACCTGATTTATCAAACAATATTGCCCTAGAGCTTGTGGTCCCTTGATCCAAGGATAATATATATTTCTTTTCCATGAAAACTCCTCCAATCCGATTAACCTAATAATACCAAGATTTTCATTAAGAAACAACCTCCAACTTGTGATGCCAATAATATACAACTCCCCCAACTATTGAGGGTTTAATCTGAACCTTGTAAATGTTATACTAAAAAAAGTTACAAAATAGTTACAAAATAAAGCTTAACACAAAAGGAGGATATTATGTTAAAGAAAAGAAAGACTGTTTACTCGTTGGTGACTGCAATATTATTCACCTCATCTATAGGTTATGCTGATGGTTTTAACTATCGAGTATTAAAGTACAACACAAACAACAGCATAAACACTACAAAAATCAATTGGGATATAAATTATGGGAATAATAGCTATAGCCAATCAAATCTATGGAATATAGTAATTACAGATTATTATAACAACAACAGACCAGGTCAAGTAATAACATTGCCAACTAAGCCAGTTGAACAAGAAAAACCTGTTGAGCCTACTAAACCGGTAGAGCCTACTAAACCTGCAGAACCTACTAATCCAACTAAGCCAGTTGAAGAGGAAAAACCAGTTACACCAGAGCAACCTACTCAAGACTATTCAAATCTTTCACAACAAGAAGCTGAAGTTGTTAGATTGGTAAATATTGAGAGACAAAAAGCTGGACTAGCTCCACTTAAGGCAAGTAGCCAACTTTCAAATGTTGCTAGAATGAAATCTAAAGATATGGCTGATAAGAACTACTTTAGTCATACTTCACCTACTTATGGTAGTCCATTTGATATGATGAAGCAATTTGGAATCAGCTATAGAACAGCTGGAGAAAATATTGCAAAAGGATATCTATCCCCTGCATCAGTTATGAATGGATGGATGAATTCATCTGGTCACAGAGCTAATATTTTAAACGGAAGCTTTGGTACTATTGGTGTAGGAGCTTACACAGTAGGCGGTACTACTTATTGGACACAAATGTTCACTAACTAATTGGAACTCTAAGGACCTGTATACACTACAGGTCCTTTATTATATCTACTAAATGCTTTGTCATCTTTGCTGTGAATCCCCAAATTGTATATTCCTCATATTTGTAAAACAAGACTGAATGTACGCCTCTTTTAAAGTTATATTTCTTTCCATTGGGAATTAAGGAATACGGAAACTCCTCACTTTCAAGAGTCTGCAAATCCAAATCATATTTTTCAGGTTGATTTTCCAAGAAAAAATCCAAAGGGACTGTGAATATATGGTCCACTTCATCCTTATTAGGGTTGATTTTATCCACAGATACTCCACTTATTAGACCTAGAAAGCAATGAATGGTAAAATTTGCATAAGAAACCAAATAGTCTAGTTCTCCTAGCACTTTAATATTTTCCCTATCAATTAGGAGTTCTTCAAGGGTTTCTCTAATAGCTGCCTGTCTAAAGCTCTCTCCTTCCTCTACCTTTCCTCCTGGAAATGATATTTCACCTGGCTGAGACTTCAAATTCATAGATCTCATTTCATATATAATTTCCCATTTACCATTTATCTCAATTAGAGGTATCAAAACAGAATACTTCCTATAAGAATCCATTGGTTTTGGAACTCTACATTTAATCTTTTTTTCTAAGCTATTTATGTCCATATTTCCCTCCAAACAAATCATGCATCACATAAAATAATGTTTGCTACATCTAGAATCACTTCATCCTTATTGAAGAGAGCAGATAAATCTACTTTTTCTATTATCTTGCTTAAGGTGCTGTGTTCTGTAGGCTTATCAACTTTTCTTTTAGGTGTACATTTTACAAGTTCCAGTAAATCTTCAAAGCTATATATGGAGAATCTATTTATATCCAATGATGATGCCTTTCTTTCCAATAAAGCTATTACAAAATCTTCATAGTCAAAGGTTTTGTTAAGACCCATTGCTGAGGCCATCTTTGGGATTATGCACTCAAATACGGTCCTCTTTTCAGGAATATTAGGAATTTTTAAGTATTGCTTTATATTTGATATCTGTTCTTCACTCATACTTAGTAATTTATTAAAATAGAATTCTTCACCCTTTGGATCTATATAGTATTTGTATCCCTTTAAGCCCCTAATAGCTCTAAGCCCGTCATAATAGCCAAGTTCAATATTTCTTCTAGCTGTCTCATGGTCAAAACTAAATGTATCACCTATATCATCCGATGGCGATATTATAATGGCGCCCAGATTTGGGTCTATTTTTCTTGTCATTCCTTTGGCTAAGGTCCTTACTATAATTAAGTCTTTATAACCCTTGGATTGCAACAACTTAAAGGGAAGATTGTCATAAAAAGCTCCATCTAAAAATCTTTTCCCCCCAAGTTTTTCATTCTTAAACACCGGCAAGTATGATGAAGCTAAAAGATATTCCCTCATAGCTCCATAAGGTATATCCTCCTTAAATATTTTTATTGGCTTAAAATCTGTGAGATTTACTGTTACCATGCCAAAATCTATAGTGGAATTTCTTATTTTCTCTTCATCTATATACTCATTCAATAATTCCTTAAATGGCGTTATGTCAAATCCTCTATCGCTTATAATGGCTTTAAATTTTTCAGTTAAGGTATAAAGGTCATCTTTATCAAGTTTTTTATGCTTCAGACGTTCTATTTCCTCATCATTAGCGCTTATTACCATGGAATATTTTATATCTTCCCATAGCCCTAAGCATTTCTCATAATCCCCTTGTACTATCATAGCGCCATTTAAAGCACCTATAGAGGTTCCTGTAATAGCTCCTATTTCAAGACCTTCCTCCATTATTGCCCTATATGCTCCTATATGATAAGAACCCTTAGCTCCTCCACCCTCTAAAACCAAACCATACATTTAAAACACCCCTAAATCTATCCTATAAGCTATCAAATACAACCATTAAGATAGTATCCCAATGGCTGTAATATTTATTAGTTAAGTAATCCTATTTTAATTCTGATGTACAATGTGGACATCTACTTGCTGCTATTGGAATTTCACTTTTACAGTAGACACATTCCTTTGTTGTAGCTTCAACTACGGCTGGCTCTTCTTTTCTTTTGAATCTATTTAGTTGCTTGATTACTAAAAAAATTGTAAAAGCTATAATAAGAAAATCAAATACATTTTGTATAAAGATACCATAATTTAAAGTAGGCACTCCAGCTTCATTTGCTGCTGCTACAGTGGGAAAAAGAGATGCATCAGTACCATCAAGTGTAATAAATAATTCAGTAAAGTTTAATCCTCCAATCAACAAACCTAATAAAGGCATTATGACATCATTTACCAGGGAAGTTACTATCTTTCCAAAGGCTCCACCAATTATAACACCTATAGCTAAGTCAACCATATTGCCTTTAATTGCAAATTCCTTAAACTCTTTCAACATTTTATTTAACCTCCTTTCATCTATGTTATATACCCATTCATACAAATTTTATCACATAACATTGATTCTATGATATAATTTAAGCATTAAAACTTAGGAGGTAATTATGTCTAATAGAATAAGCTGGCAAGAATATTTTATGGAAATTGCCGAAAAGGTAGCTTCAAGATCTACATGCGACAGAGCTTGGGTAGGTTGCCTTTTGGTTAATGATGATAATCGAATAGTTTCAAGTGGATATAACGGTTCTGTATCAGGAAACCCACATTGTGATGATATCGGTCATACCCTTAGAGACGGCCATTGTATAGCCACTATACATGCTGAAATGAATGCTCTTTTGTATTGTGCCAAAGAAGGCATTTCAGTTAAAAACTGTAGTGCTTATGTTACACATTTTCCTTG
>CAYZZR010000073.1:0-10054 GCA_964482775.1 uncultured Tissierella sp.
AACTCTTTTTTCCAGTGATATATTTGGTAGTTATGATAGTAATTGGAGTTTGTATCAATCGTTGCTAAAAGAGTGCAGTGATTGCAAGCCTAGAGAAATATGCCCGATAAATAATCAAAAGTGTAAAATACATGGAATAATGAGATTTCATCAAAAAAGTATGAATTCTGCTAGATCACTTAGATATGCTCTAGAGCAAATTGAAAATGTGGATGCAATTTTAATAGCTCCACAACATGGTAGCTTAATAGACTCAAAAGTAGATTTAGAAATAATAATTAGAAACCTTAAGTCAATGGAGAATGTTGGATTTGATTATTTTCTTGAGGAGAATAACATATGTTTTTAGATACAGGTAGATTCAAGTCTTACTTAGATGAAGATGTAAATATTTACGAAGATTATTATAACCTTCAGTTAGAAAAATTTGCTAGCAATATTGATAACAATATTCAGAATAAACTCATGACTGATTTAATGGTTAAGTACTCTGAGCTCTCAAAGATCTTTGAAGAAAAGAATCGCTTATTACTAGAAAATGAGGATAAGTTAAAGAAATATAATTATGAATTAGAAAAACTAGTGAACGAAAAAGTTCAGGAGATATCTGAATCACAAATGGCTACCATATTTGCACTAGTTAAATTAGCTGAATCTCGTGATGATGATACAGGGGCTCATGTAGAGAGGACTTCCTTTCTTTGTAAACTAATGGCTGAATGTTTAAAAAAATTACCAGAATATGAAAATCTAATAGATGATAGCTATATTGATAATATCTATAAGGCAAGTCCATTGCATGATATAGGTAAGGTAGGAATTCCAGATAATATTCTTCTTAAGCCAGGAAAACTAACATTTGAAGAATTTGAAATAATGAAAACTCATGTTGATTTAGGTTATAATACCCTATCTGAAGTTGAAAATGCATATCCAGCTAATTCTTTCCTTAAAATGGGTATGGATATAACTAGATATCATCATGAAAAATGGAATGGTAATGGATATCCACTAGGATTAAAGGAGAAAGAAATCCCATTATCAGCTAGAATAATGGCATTAGTCGATGTATATGATGCATTGCGTTCAAAACGTGTATACAAAGAGGCATTTGATCGTGAGCGTAGTATTGATATTATAAAGGCAGGTAGTGGAGTTCATTTTGATCCAGTGTTAGTTCAAGTATTTTTAGAACATAACGCTGAATTTGAGAATATAATAAAATAGAAAATAATAGATACATCTAAAATATTCAGAGGTATCTATTTTATTTTTCATCTTTGCTAATTTCCTTGTAGAATAATAACATAACCCCTGACGTAGTCCTTTTGGCTAATGGAAGAGTACATCTTACTGTTCTAAAGTATCTACATTCATCTTCCTTGATATTTTTAAATCTTCTATGGACCTTTAATGCAATTCTTGTGTTGAATCGGATATAATCTCTAATGCTATCTAAGATGTATGGGCCTTTATCATCATTAAAGCCTTCCAAATTCTTATAAGATTTTTTAACAAAGGATTCATATTGATGATGATCATCAAGCAATCTTATATTTGCATGCTGTGGAACCGTCATGTCCTGTACAATGTGAATAGCAGCTCCTAAATAGAACATTGACTTCTTCTTATCACCATATTTCCATAAGTTTATAGCCTTCATATAATAATCAATAGTTAAATCCATGGCGCTTTTTCTCCCGTATAAACCTTTTTTACTATATGGATTATAGAAGTGACTTGAGCTCTTAAAGTCTTGGTCAGCCCAAACAACTCCTTCATTTATGCACCAAATGTAGTTGTTAAATAAATTATATTCATTTAGAAAATTGCCTTCTAGTAATATATCCAAAGCATGTTCATTTAGAAATATATGAACCTTACATTCAGTTTTTTTTACAGTTTTCTTAATGGGATTAGCAATACTAAAAATTCTATTCAAAAAGCTATTGTAAGTGCTTTCCATTCTGTCCATGACTATCACCTCTTTTATTATCTAAACTTATTGTTTGTAATTTATTATATTTTAGCCATGAAAGAGTTTATTAGTAAAAAATATTTAGAACTTATTATTAGAATTGTTAGAGTAGAATGCTGATAAATCACTTTTAAAATTGGGTATAATTTTTAATATGGTATAATAAACAAATATTTGACTCAAACAATTTTTAATTCTATTGACTTAGGAGGAATATAATGACATTAGATAAAAATGTTTCATTCTCAAATGCTATAACAACAATGATAATGGAACCAATTTACTCAAATTCTCAAGGAAACGTCCATGGTGGAGAATTGATGAAGATAATGGACAATGTAGCTGGTATAGTGGCACTTAAGCACAGCATGGGACCAGTGGTGACAGCAAGAGTGGATGAATTAGTCTTTCATAAACCTGTCAATATAGGCAATATTATCACTTGTCTAGGGCAATTAGCCTATGTGGGAAATACCTCCATGCAGATATTTGTAAAGATTCTTGTTAGGGATCTTGAGCATTATTCAGAGCCAGAAGTTGCCTTATCAGCATTTTTTACAATGGTACATCTAAAGAATGGAAAGCCAGCGCCTATTCCAAAATTAACTCCTATTACAAAGGAAGAATTAAATCTTTATAAACTTGGAGAAAGCAAGTATCTAGAAATAAAATCAAAGTACAAAAAATGATTTAAGAAGAAGCATTAATTTTATTGATTAATGCTTCTTTACTTTCCTTAGTTAAATTGTCTATGTATAAATATCACAAATTTACTTGATAAAAATTCTTAAATACTTTACTATAAAGGTAGAATATGAAAGGTGGTGGCAACAATTTCTATAAGAAGAGTTTTTGTTGAAAAAAAAGATGGGTTTAATATTGAAGCAGAACACCTATTACAAGAAATAAAGGAAAACACTGGTATCTTGGGCTTGAAAGGTCTTAGAATACTCAACAGATATGATTTTACATGTAAGAATGAAATGGACTTCAATGAAATTACTACCCTTATATTGTCAGAGCCAAATGTTGATAAAGTATATGTTGACAAATTTCCGCTGAACAAGGAAAGAGTATTGGCAGTAGAATATTTGCCTGGACAATATGATCAAAGAGCGGACTCAGCTATTCAGTGTATTCAAATACTTGTAAATGATATGAATAGCGGGGTAAAATCAGCTAAGGTTATTCTTTTAGAAGGTTTGATTAGTGATGAAGATTTTGATAGAATTAAGGACTTTTGTATAAATCCTATAGATTCTAGACAAGCTCAATTAAGTATTCCTACTAGTCTAGATGATGAGGCTATAGAAATAGAGGATATTGAAACAATATCTGGATTTGTTAATTTTGACGATTTAGATCTTAAAACTCTTAAGAATGAATTTGGATTTGCAATGAGCTTCGAGGATATATCCTTAATCAGAGAATATTTTGCTAATGAAGAAAGAAGAGACCCAACTATAACGGAATTAAAAGTTATAGATACTTATTGGTCTGACCATTGTAGACATACTACCTTTTTTACGGAAATAGAAGACATAAAAATTGAAGAAGGAAAATACAAAAAAATTATTGAAGAAACTTTCACTAATTACTTAAAATCTAGGAACTTTATTGAAACTAAGAAAGCTATTACTCTAATGGATTTGGCTACAATAAATGCAAAGCAATGTAGGAAAATGGGCTTGCTAGACGACTTAGATGTATCAGAGGAAATCAATGCATGTAGTATAGAAATAGATGTAAATATTGATAACAATAAAGAAAAATGGTTGCTAATGTTTAAGAATGAAACTCATAATCATCCTACTGAGATGGAACCATTTGGTGGAGCAGCTACATGCTTGGGTGGAGCTATAAGAGACCCACTTTCAGGTAGAAGCTATGTATACCAAGCAATGAGAGTAACAGGTAGCGGCGATCCAAGGGTTCCTATGAGTGAAACATTAGCAGGAAAGTTGCCGCAAAGAAAGATCACTAAAGAAGCTGCCAAAGGATATAGCTCTTACGGAAACCAAATTGGTCTTGCTACAGGACAGGTTACTGAAATATATCACCAAGGTTACATTGCAAAGAGAATGGAAGTTGGAGCTGTTATAGCTGCTGCTCCAAAAGATAATGTCATAAGGCAACAACCTCAAGCAGGAGATATAGTCTTGTTGGTTGGTGGAAAAACAGGTAGAGATGGCATAGGTGGCGCTACTGGTTCATCTAAATCTCATACTGAGGAATCACTAACTAAATCTGGGGCTGAGGTTCAAAAAGGAAATGCCCCTGAAGAAAGAAAAATTCAAAGGTTATTTAGAATCCCAAATGTATCAAAATTAATCAAGAGATGTAATGATTTTGGAGCAGGTGGAGTTTCTGTAGCAATTGGAGAATTAGCAGATAGTTTAGTTATAGATTTAGATGTAATTCCTAAGAAATATGAAGGACTTGACGGTACTGAATTAGCAATTTCTGAATCACAAGAAAGAATGGCTGTAGTAATTGCCGCTGAAGATTTTGAAGAGTTTAAGCTCTATGGTGCTATGGAAAACCTTGAAATTACCAAAGTAGCAGATATCACAGATGATGGTAGATTGGTAATGAAATGGAGAAATAAAGTTATTCTTGATATTAGTAGGAAGTTCTTAGATACAAATGGAGCGAAACAATATTCTACAGTAAATATTACTGCTTCTAAAGAAAAAGAAATTCCTAGTAATAGTAATCTTAGTTTTAAAGACAACTTATATGCTAGTTTATCTGACCTAAATATATGTTCACAACAAGGACTTGGAGAAATGTTTGATAGTACCGTTGGTGCATCTACAGTACTTATGCCATTTGGCGGAAAGTATAGATTGACAGCTCCTGAAGGCATGGTTGCAAAGATTCCAGTATTAAATGGCTCTACTAACACATGTAGCTTAATGAGCTTTGGATTTGACCCTGAAATTTGCTCATGGAGCCCATATCATGGAGGCGTTTATTCTATAGTAGAAGCAGTAGCCAAGATAGTAGCCATGGGTGGTAACTACGAAAAGATTAGACTTAGCATGCAAGAATACTTTGAAAAGCTTGAAAATGATCCAAGCAAGTGGGGTAAACCATTTAGTGCCTTGCTTGGTGCCTATTTTGCTCAAGATAAATTAGGTATTGCAGCTATTGGTGGAAAGGATAGTATGTCTGGAACATTTAAGGATATTTCAGTTCCACCTACTATTATAGCCTTTGCTGTAACTACTGATAAAACAGAAAGTATATTATCTCCAGAATTCAAAAAGGCAAATTCCAATGTTTATTTGATTAATATTAATGAAGATGAAAATCATATACCTAACTTTGATATGATAAAAAATAGCTACAAACAATTGAAATCAATGGTTGATAAAGGTTATGTTTTATCAGCTAAGACTGTTTCAAAGGGCGGCATAGCAACGGCTATAAGTAAGATGAGCTTTGGTAATAAAATAGGTTTTAAATTTGGTGATTCAATAAAGTTTATGGACATTTTTGAAAAGAAAATTGGAAGTATTATTATTGAAGTTGAAGAAGAGAATGCTAAATTTGTTCCAAGTGAGTTTTTACCTATTGGTAAAACAACAACAGAGCCAACCCTTATATATAATAATGAAAGTATTAGCTTAGACAGTATGATAAATAAATGGGAAGAGCCATTAAAGAATATTTATCCAATAAAACTTGATTCTTCTGGAGATATTCAGACACTAGAAAGTAAAGCTATCTCTAAGCCTTATAGTGGAATTAAAATAGGGGCTCCAAGAGTCTTTATCCCAGTATTTCCTGGAACTAATAGCGAGTATGACTCTATAAAAGCATTTGAGAATGCAGGTGCTATAGTTAATAGCTCAGTTTTTAGAAATCAATCATCACAAGATATTCAAGAATCCTTAAAAGGTTGGGCAGAAGAAATTTCAAGAAGTCAGATACTAATGATCCCAGGTGGTTTTAGTGGAGGAGATGAGCCAGATGGTTCAGGTAAGTTCATCGCAACAGTACTAAGGAATAAGTACGTTTCAGAAGCTATTATGGATTTAATTAAGAATAGAGATGGCTTGATACTTGGTATTTGCAATGGCTTCCAAGCACTAATAAAGTTGGGACTACTTCCATATGGAGAAATAAAGACATTAAGTGAAGATGCCCCAACTCTTACTTTCAATAAAATTGGTAGACATATATCTCAATTAGTATCAACTAGAGTTGTATCGAATCTATCACCTTGGTTAAACAATACAAGCCTAGGAGATATATATACTATTCCAGTATCTCATGGCGAAGGAAGATTTGTTGCAAATGAACATGATTTGAAAAATCTTATCTCTAGTGGACAAATTGCTACTCAATATGTTGACTTAAATGGGAATGCTACCTATGACGGATATTACAATCCAAATGGATCATTATTTGCTGTCGAAGGGTTAACTAGTCCTGATGGTAGAATATTTGGGAAAATGGCTCATTCAGAGAGAATAGCAAAGGATATTTATAAAAATATTCCTGGAGAAAAAAATCAAGGAATATTTAAGTCAGGAGTAGAATATTTTAAAATTTAATATATAATTATCATAATCAAAAAATCTCATCTTCATGGATGAGATTTTTTGATTATTTAATTTTGAATTAACATTGATATTCTAATTTGAATGGGTAAATATAATTAAATATATATTTGTTAAAAATTCTTAAAAAATATTGACTTATATTTAATTATGACATACTATATATTTAAATGTGCTATACAGGAGGTGATGAAATGTCAAATAAAATAGCCTTATCAAAGTCTACAGAAGAAAAAGAAATAAATATTTACATAATTTCTGACTCATTGGGTGATACGGGAGAATATATAATAAAGGCAGCTATTTCACAGTTTAGTCACCAAAATTATGAATTAAAAAAAGTTCCTTATGTTTTGGACTTAGAATCATTGAAAACAGTTTTAGATGAAGCAAATAAAGAAAAAAATAGTGTAGTCTTTTATACCTTAGTTGAAAAAAGTTTATTGGATTATATTCAAGAATACTCTAAGAATCATGGGCTAGTTACAGTTGATTTATTAAGCCAAATAATCGATGTTATTAAAGATGCTACTGGACAAGAGCCAAATAGGGAGCCTGGTGCAATTAGAAAGATAGATGAAGCTTATTTTAGAAGAGTTGAATGTATTGAATTTGCAGTGAAGTATGATGATGGTCAGGATCCTAGTGGATTAAAACTAGCAGATTTAGTCATATTGGGAGTATCAAGAACTTCAAAGACTCCACTCTCAATGTATTTAGCAAACAAAAATATAAAAGTAGCCAATATTCCATTAGTTCCTGAATCAACTCCCCCAAAGGAGATTTATGAAGTACCTGCAAGGAGAATGATTGGTCTGACAAATTCACCTTTAAAGCTTAATGAAATTAGAGAAGAAAGATTAAAGGCTCTAGGATTACCTAAAGGTTCAAGCTATGCAAGTATGGAAAGAATATTATTTGAAATTGATTATGCAGAAGATATTATGAAAAGAATCGGATGTCCAATTATAGATGTTTCTAACAAAGCTGTAGAAGAAACAGCTGAGATTATAATTTCCCAATTGAGGAAATATAACGAAAATTTTGGAAGGTAATTAGAACAAAAAATAGATAGGAGGTACATTATGGAAAACAAATATGTATATAGTTTTCATGAAGGCTCAAAGGAAATGAAGTCCTTACTAGGCGGTAAAGGTGCAAATTTAGCAGAGATGACTAATATCGGCTTACCGGTTCCTCCAGGATTTACAATCAGTACAAAGGCATGTACAAGATTCTATGAAGAAGGCAAAATCCTTTGGACAGATTTAATAGAAGAAATAAAGATTCATTTGAAAGAAGTAGAAGAAAAACTGGGAAAAACATTCTCAAACGAAGAAAATCCTTTACTTTTCTCTGTTAGATCAGGAGCTGTATTTTCAATGCCTGGTATGATGGATACCATACTAAATTTAGGCTTAAATGATTCAGCGGTTAAAGGTCTTGCAAAATCAACAGGCAATGAAAGATTTGCTTATGATAGCTACAGGCGATTCATTCAGATGTTTTCAGACGTGGCAATGGATATACCTAAAGTAAGATTTGAATCATTACTAGAGGATATGAAGGAAAGAAAAGGTGTAAGTTTAGATACTGATTTAGATGCTGAAGATCTAAAATTACTTGTAGAAGAATATAAAAGAGTATATAAAGAAGAAAAAAATGAAGAGTTTCCACAAGA
Source organism: uncultured Tissierella sp. (assembly GCA_964482775.1). Classification (GTDB taxonomy): domain Bacteria; phylum Bacillota; class Clostridia; order Tissierellales; family Tissierellaceae; genus Tissierella_B. Next base: position 8,231 of record CAYZZR010000073.1, read on the forward strand.
TCCAATGAAACAATTAGAGCTATCGATTAATGCTGTTTTTGCTTCATGGAACAACCCTAGGGCTATAGTATATAGAAAATTAAATGATATACCACATGATTTAGGAACAGCTGTAAATGTTCAATCTATGGTGTTCGGTAATATGGGTGATTCATCAGGTACTGGTGTAGCATTCACTAGAAATCCAGCTAATGGAGAAAATAAACTATTTGGAGAATTTCTAATAAATGCACAAGGTGAGGATGTAGTTGCTGGGATTAGAACTCCAAACCATATTGATGAGCTTAAAGCTATAATGCCCGAAGTATATGAGGAATTTGAAGACGCAACAAAAAAACTAGAGATGCATTATAAGGATATGCAGGATATAGAATTTACCATAGAGAACAATAAACTATTCTTTCTTCAAACTAGAAATGGGAAAAGAACTGCCCAAGCTGCTATAAACGTAGCAGTTGACTTAGTAGAAGCTGGACTTATAACAAAGGAAGAAGCATTACTTAGGATTGAACCTGTACAACTAAATCAGTTGCTACATCCAACCTTTGATGACAAATCTTTAAAAAATGCAGATTTAATAGCAAAGGGTCTACCAGCATCTCCAGGAGCTGCATCTGGAAAGGTCTATTTCAATGCTGAGGATGTAGTAGAAGCTAAACACAGAGGAGAAAAAACCATATTAGTCAGACAGGAAACATCACCTGAAGATATAGAAGGCATGGTTTCTGCAGAAGGTATACTTACAGCAAGAGGTGGTATGACATCCCATGCAGCAGTAGTAGCTAGAGGCATGGGCAAATGTTGTGTAGCTGGTTGTAATGAAATAAGAGTAGATGAGGAAATGAAAATCATCAAGACTAAAAGCCTTACTATTAATGAAGGAGATTTCATATCATTAGATGGTAGTTCAGGCATGGTATATTTAGGTGAGATTAAAAAAGCTCAACCAGAATTAAGTGGTAATTTCGAGAAGTTTATGACATGGGTTGATGAAACAAGAAAACTAAAGGTTAGAACAAATGCAGATACTCCAAGAGATGCTATTCAAGCTGTAAAATTTGGAGCTGAAGGTATTGGTCTATGCAGAACTGAGCATATGTTCTTCGACGATGAAAGAATACCAGCTGTAAGAAAAATGATAGTATCTACTTCTATAGATGAAAGAAAAGATGCCTTAGATGAACTATTGCCAATGCAAAGAAAGGATTTCTATGAAATCTATCAAGCTATGGGAGAGAGACCAGTTACAGTTAGATTATTAGATCCGCCATTGCATGAATTCCTTCCTTCAAAAGATGAGGATATTAAAGCACTTGCTGAGTCTATGAATGTAGACTATATAGACCTAAAGGATAGAGTAGAATCATTAGGTGAATTCAATCCTATGCTTGGACACAGAGGATGTAGATTAGCTGTGACTTATCCAGAAATTTATAGAATGCAAACTAGAGCCATAATGGAAGCAGCTTTAGATATTAAAAATGAAGGATTTGAAAATATAAAACCTGAAATCATGATACCTCTTATAGGTCATGTAAAAGAATTACAATATGTAAAGAATGAAGTTCTAGAAGAGATATCACTTGTATTCCAAGAGCGAAACGATAAGGTAGAATTTTTAGTTGGCACCATGATTGAAGTTCCTAGAGCTTGTGTAACTGCTGATGAAATAGCTACTGAAGCTGAATTCTTTAGTTTTGGAACAAATGATTTAACTCAAATGGGTTTTGGATTCTCTAGAGACGACTCAGGGAAATATCTAAACGAATATGTAGATAAGGGTATACTTGAAAAGAGTCCTTTTGAAGTAATAGATAGAGACGG
>CAYZZR010000074.1:0-4624 GCA_964482775.1 uncultured Tissierella sp.
CATCTAAGAGTTTAAGTAGATCAAACATTTTACTCATCTCTTTTACTTTCTCCTTATCTTTTTCATTGCTTCCCTCCATAAGTATATCAACTAAATTCATTATGTTACCTTTATCACTGTTATTCTTGCTCTTTATATTACTAAAGGTAGAAAGTAGTTTCTTGTACTTTTCCATATTTAAAATTAGATCTAATACTATTCCTAAATTCTCTAGCTTACTACTTTGGATTTCTTCTTGAACAGTTGAGACTATTTTTTGGATTCTTTCCTTAGGCTCTAAATCCAATGCAGTAAGGTTATCTACATCACTTAGCTGCAGGAATTCTACAAGTTCCAATATTTTTATAATTCTTTCAGTGATAAAAATAGATTTGTTGAAAGTAGTTAAGTATTCTACAGGTAATAGAGGAACGATTTTTTTAGCGATTTGAATTTTTTCTTTTGTGTATCTTGAATCTACTTCCAGAGTATTAAAATAATTCTTTATAGTATGTAGGGAATTTATAGAATTAAGTTCTATGTTGTTATTTAAGAGGTATATAAGTATCAATAGTATTGGGGTATCCAATGGCAAGACCTCCTTAGTCATTATGATAAATATTATATGCGTTAATCATTAATTGTTTACACTTATAATTCATTATCCTATTCTTAGTCTATGTCTTGTAATAATATTTAATGTTAATTCATAAATTATTAAAAAGACTAGGGGGTAGTATATTGAATAATGAGAGAGAAGATTTGATAAATAAGATTAAAGACAATATGCCAAATGAAGAGCAAATTGATATTGTTGAGAAAATGGCGGAAAAGTATAAAGACAAGTCTGAAGATGATATATTTGTGGAAATTATAAGGATGAATAAGGATATGGAAGAAGGAATGAGTCCTGAAAAATATAAGGAGATACTAGATAAACTTGATACCATAAGACCTATGTTAACATCAACACAAAGGATAAAATTGGATCTAGTATTAAAAGCTCTAAAGAAAGAATTATGATAAATAGAATCAGGGAGTAGATTGAATCTACTCCCTGATTTTTCTAATTTCATACCAAATGAAGGAAATAGACATTATAGAGCCAGGGTGTTATAATTTATATATTATGTAAACCAAAGGAGTGGTTGATATAAAAAATAATAGAATTATTCTTATAATAATATTAACTATAGCTTTAGTGAGTGCTTTATTTTATTCAGTTACAAAGAGAGAGGCAAAAGAAGTATCTTATATAATGTTTAAGACCTTTATTTCTCAAGGTATAGTCAAAGAAGTATTCGTAGATGATAGCCCTAAAATTAAAGTAGTTCTTGATAATGGTGATGAATTAATTACAGATAATCCAAGAACAATTGATTTTAAAGAATATCTCTTGATTAATAATGTTAAGGTTAATGAAGATAATATATCTACTGACAATATGATTTTTTCATTTATTATCTTAGGATCATTAGCATTTTTGATAATTTATCAGAAGAAGAATTTCACTAGCCAAGCAGAGAAGGAAATGGCTAACATATCTAAAATGGATAATGACGAATTTGATGTAGAAATTGGATTTAGTGATGTTGCAGGAAATGAGGAAGCAAAGGCTACCTTAGAAGAGATGGTGGACTTTATTCAAAATCCCCAAATTTACAGGGATTTTGGAGCTAGATTACCAAGAGGTGTGTTACTATATGGACCTCCAGGTACAGGTAAAACACTTCTTGCCAAGGCCTTAGCAGGAGAGGCAAAAGTTCCATTTTATGCTGTTGCAGGTTCTGATTTTGTACAAGTATATGCAGGTCTTGGAGCGGGTAGAATAAGAGACCTATTTAAAAAAGCAAAAAATGCAGGTAAATCTGTAATATTTATAGATGAAATAGACTCTATTGGAAAGAAAAGGAAGGGCAATGACATTTCTGGTAGTGAGGAGGGAGATAGAACCCTGAATGCTCTCTTAGCTGAAATGTCAGGCTTCAAAGAAAATGAAGGCATAATAGTAATTGCAGCTACAAATAGGATTGATGTTTTAGACGAAGCTTTACTTAGACCAGGAAGATTTGATAGGCAAATTGAAGTACAACTTCCAGATATTAATGCAAGACATAAGATACTTCAATTACATGGGCAGAATAAGCCCTTAAGCAAATCACTTGACTTGAAAAAACTAGCTGAGGAGACTGTATACTTCAGTGGTGCAAAGTTAGAAAACCTATTAAATGAAGCTGCAATGATAGCGGTAAAATCCAAGGCTAAGGAAATATCAAATGTTCACTTAGATAAGGCATATTATAAAGTATTAGTCGGTGATGAAAAGATGGATAGGAGCTATATAAACAAGAAGGATAAAGAAATTACTGCCTACCATGAAGCTGGACATGCACTGGTTGCAAAATTAGTAGATAAGAGCAATCGGGTAACTAAAGTAAGCATAATTCCAAGTACTAGAGGAGTAGGAGGCTTTAGCTTGAACCTTCCAAGTGATAAAATTTATAGATCTAAACAGGATCTCTACAATAACATTATGATTGCTTTAGGCGGGAGAGCGGCTGAAGAAATTGTTTTTGGGAATACAAATGTAACTACAGGTGCATCATCTGATTTAGAGAAGGCTTCTGATATAGCGCTATCATTAGTTGGTTCCCTTGGTATGGATGACAAATTTGGTTTATTAAATATTGATTCTGTATTATCAAAGAATATAGAAGCTAATAATAATTTATTAGAAAGAGCCAATGATATACTAGAAGAATTATATAGGGAGACAATTGATTTAATATCTTCATCGAAAAATAGCCTAGCTAAGATTGCTACTGAGTTATTGAATAAAGAAACCATAGATGAGAATGATATAAATTGTATACTTATGGAAGAACAGGAATAAGCTTTATATATCATTAATCTAAATTAACCTTGAGGAAATAGTAAATATGAGTTATAATTAATTAAGAAGATTTCTGCGATGTGCGTTAATCTCATATAATTCAACCGACAAAATAGACAAGGATGTCTATGTTTAATAGTGTATAACAAGCCCTCTAGAAGGGAAGTTAGAAGCTATTAACAAGAATCCCACCTTTAATAAGGCGGGTGTGAATTAGTTGGGACAGCGGCATTGCGGATTTACAAAAACCCCCTAGATTTCTAGGGGGTTTTTGTATTTTTATAAACTTATTTAGTCTAAATGAATAAATAGTAACTATTTTAGATAGAATAAGCTTTAATAAGACTTTAGGAGGAATATTTATGGATTTAACAACAAATGAAATATTAAAAAAGAAAATTCTTGATGCACAAGAAATGGTAAGGGACTATGAAGTATATTCTAAGAAGATAAATGATACGGAAGTTTCTTCTTTATTTAAGCAATATGCTGAACAATGTGGTGAACAAGCATCGGATTTGATGGATATATTAAACAACAAATTCAGTTAAATGAGAAAAAATTGATTATTGTAATGGTTAAAGGGTATAAAAGGATATAGAGGAAATTATTAATAAAGGAGGGTGTTCTATGAAATTAAATAGGATAATCGAAGAAAAAAGAAAACAAATGGAAAAAGCAAAAAAGATGGAAACTGCTAAAAACATTGCTGTTGGTACTGCAATTGGAACTGCATTAGGTGCTGCTGCTGGTTTGTTATTTGCTCCCAAATCTGGGAAAGAAACTAGAGAGGAAATTACTAATAAAACAAAAGAAGTAGCTGACAATGTTAAAGCAACTGCAACAGAACAAATAGAAGCAACTAAAGAATGGTCTGAAAAAGTAAAAAGTGAGGTTAAGCATAATTTAGAAACGATGAAGGACAAAAAGAAAGAAAAAGTAGAAGAGATAATGGATGAAGCAGAAGCTATTTCTGATGACATAAATGAAGGAATTGCTAGTGTTGGTGAGATAATAGAGGATACATTAGATAAATAAACGAATCTGACAAAGGGGAGGAATTGTTATGGATGCAACTCTTACTATACAGGATTTGTTGAAATTTATCTTATTTCTATTAAGCATTGGTGTATTAGCTTACTTAATAATTATTCTTAGAAATCTTAGTAAAATAGTAGGACAGATTAGAATAATAACCGATGAAAATGCTAAAGAAATTGATACAACCATAAAGCAATTGCCTGAAATTAGTGAAAATGTAAATGCTATAACAAAAGAAGCTAAGGATACATTGATTAATTTACAACCAGAAATAAACGGGCTGCTTCATAATGTAAATTCAATTTCCACAAGAGTTGAAGGTATAACCAATATAATAGATGATGCAACACATAAAGTTGGTGATACTGTAGGTGTTGTTACAGACAGTATTTCTGAGACGGCTAGTGCTTTTAAGTTTAACGCAAAAAATGTAACTGAGTATCTGAATATAATAAGGGAAATACTTGAGCTTATAAAGAGCACTATTAAGAAATTATAAGAACCCAAAAATGGGTTCTTTTTGCATAAATTGTTTTAAATATATTGATTATGGTTTTAATACTGATATACTAAAATAACGAGGGTAAGACATTATTGTATGGTTGAACAGTTTCCTCAATGCTAAAATTATAAGTTTAGAAATATAAGTTATTACTTAGGAGACAAGAATAAAATGAAAAAAGTTAAAATAATTATTAACCCATCATCTGG
>CAYZZR010000074.1:4634-10029 GCA_964482775.1 uncultured Tissierella sp.
TCTGGAAGGCAAACCTTTGAAAGAAAGATAGATAATCTATGTAAGTTATTACTTGATGATGGATATTTAGTTGGAAAGTATTATACTGCACAAAAACATGATGCTATGTTTGAAGCTAAGAAAACTTGTAATGAAGATTTTGACTTTATAATAGTTTCAGGTGGAGATGGGACTGTCAATGAAGTTGTAAAGGGTATTATGGAAAGTAAGCGAAAAATACCGCTAGCAATTTTAGCTAATGGGACAGTTAATGATTTTGCTAATTATTTAGACTTGCCTAAGGATATTAATAGCTTTTTTGACATGATAAAAAGAGAAGAAATTATAGATGTTGACTTAGGTCTTGTTCATGATGAGTATTTTGTAAATGTGGCTGCAGGTGGTATTTTAACTAAGGTAGCCTATCAAGTTCCTTCAGACTTAAAGGCGGTTTTAGGACGAATGGCTTATTACTTAGAAGGTATTAAGGAATTGACCATGCAAAATCTTGAAGCAGTAAAGGTAAGTATTAGGAGTGAAGAGTATAATAACGATGAAGAAATACTCTTGTTTATTGTATCCAACAGTTCCTCAATAGGTGGATTTAAAAAGTTAGCTCCAGAAGCCGATATCATAGATGGACTATTAGATGTAGTAATTATAAAAAAATCAGCAATAGCTGATATAGCAAATATTTTTATTAATGTATTGACAGGGGATCATATTAATCACCCAAATGTAATATATTTTAAGACAAAATCTGTATATATAGAAGCTGCTAAGGAGTTGCCAATAGATATAGATGGAGAATATGGTGGGAATATCCCTGCTGAATTTAAAGTAATTTCTAAGGGTTTAAAGATCTTCATATAGTGAAAAAGGTGATTTAGAATTTTCTTGATTTATCATTTAACATTGATCCTAATTGTATTGTAGAAAATAGGGACAAACTACTATGAAAATACAACTCCCTTCAAAGTAATAATGATGAGTACTTTGATTTTACTTGAAATATGAACTCTTTAAATATGAACTAATTTTATGATATACTATATAGTAAATCAAGATTTTTTGAAGAGAAAGCTTATATTTATCTTGGTAGATTAAAGGAATTTAATAAAGCAAACTTAAATATTATCAATATATTGTCTAACATATTTGTTGAGAATATACACTAAGGAGGATTAATATGACAGCCACAATAAAGGATGTAGCAAAAATGGCAGAGGTATCCATATCAACAGTATCGAGAGTTATTAATGACTCAAAACCTGTAAGTCCAGAGGCCAGACGTAGAGTGCTAAAAGCAATTGATGAATTAGGATATAAGCCAAACGAAATTGCTAGAAGTTTAGTAACAAAAAAATCAAATTTAATTGGTATTATTGTTGATGATATCGGAAATTCATATGTAGCACAGATTGTAAGAGGTATTGAAGAAGTTGGAAGAATGTATAATTATGATATCGTTCTATGTAGTAGCTATGGTGATGAAGAAACTGAACTTAGATTTATTCAACTATTGATGCAAAAACAAGTTGAAGGTATAATAATAGTATCTGAAATTGCAACAACAAAAATAGCAGAGAATATTAATAAGTACAAGGTACCATTTGTATATCTAAATAGATTTTATGATATTACAAAAACACCAACAGTTACAATAGATAATGAGCTTGCCAGTGCAATTATGGTTGAGCATTTACTTGAATTAGGTCATAAAAACATCCTTTACTTAACTCAAGGCGAGAATTATGACATAACTATAGAGAAATATAAAGTTAAGGGTTATGAGGATGCTATAAAGAAATCTGGAAATGAATCTTTTATTTTTAGTTTGAAGGGATATAAGATTGATGATAGTTATCAAGCGGGAAAAGAAATAAAAGAATTCATTGATAAAAATCAAATAACAGCTGTTTATTGTTGCCAGGATGAAATAGCTATAGGTCTTGTTAACTATTTGTATGATAACAATATAAAAGTTCCAGACGATATATCAGTTGTAGGTTTTGGCGACATATCTTTAGCATCTATTTATAGACCAAAGTTGACAACAATCAAAGAACCATATTATGATTTAGGTGCAGTCGCTATAAGACGAATACTTAAGGAAATTAAGGGTGAAATTCCAGAAGAAAAGACTATTAAATTACCTGTGCAATTAATTCTAAGAGAAAGTGCTATATCTTTAAAATAAAGATTAAATTGAATGACTAGATTAAAGAAAAAACTATTAACCATTTAAATGGTTAATAGTTTTTAATAGGAAGGGACTAATATGATAAAGGAACTAATAAGAGCATTTCTACTGATTTTTGCAGCAGAGATGGGAGATAAAACGCAAATTATTGCCATGACATTTGCTACACAATATCTTGTTAGAGAAGTACTAATGGGGGTTACCCTAGGTGTGTTTTTAAATCATGGTATTGCAATTCTATTGGGAAGTTTTATATCTAAAGTAATGCCTATGAATGTGATACAGATAATAGCAGGATTCCTCTTTATAATATTTGGAATAAATGCTTTGAAAATAGATGAAGATGAAGATGTAGAGAGTAAAAAGGAAATTAGTCCTATTATAACCGTAGCTCTAGCCTTCTTTATTGGTGAATTAGGAGATAAAACTCAACTTACTGCAATGACATTAGCTGCAGAAGCAAATTATCCATTTTTCATATTGATTGGTACAACTTTGGGTATGATTGCAACTAGCAGCTTAGGTATTTTTGTGGGTAGTAAAGTTGGAGACAGAATTCCTGAGGTATCTATTAAGATAGCATCATCTTTAGTTTTCATATCTTTTGGATCAATTAAGTTACTTAATACATTACCAAAAGAATATATTACATATCTAAATCTAATAGTATTTGTTATAGTCTTATTAAGTATTGAAATATTCTTAATAAGAAAATTGTTGAAAATTAATAAAAGGATTTCTAATAGTACTCCTTTGAAGGAAGTTGCAGAAATACTATATAAGCAAACACAAACCTTAAGAGATACACTTGACGGCATATGCCTAGGAGAAGAGAAATGTGGTAATTGCACTGGTGTAGGGTGTTTGTTAGGTTATACAAGGTTTATATTAAGCGAAGCTAGAAAGTCTGGAGAATATTACACAAGCTTAATAGTAAATACAAGCAAACTAAAAAAGAAAGATTATGATAAAGACACTGTCATTGAAGCATTAGTAATTATTATTAATGACATTCAAATGTATGGTTGGAATTTGGATGATAATTTCGTAGTTGTGAAAATAAAAGATGCTTTAGAAGTTTTTCTATTTGGTGATTCAATTAAAACTGTTGATACTATTGAAGAATATATAGAGGAAGCAACTACAAAAAATAGTGAGATAGGCTTTAAAATTGAGGAATTATTGAGATAAGGGGAAGATATTAGCTATGAAGTTAATTAAAATTATGCTTGTTGATGATCATACCCTGTTTAGGAAAGGGCTTAAGTTGATGATTGAGTTAGAAAAGGATATGAAAATTATTGATGAAGCCAAAAATGGAGAAGATGCTATAACAAAGGCTAAGGTAAGTAAACCTGATTTAATTATTATGGATATAAACATGCCTGTTCTAAATGGTTTAGAGGCATTAAAGATGATGAAAGATATCGGTCTAACAAGTAGGGTTATAATAGTAACCGCTCATCAAACTAAATCTAACATCATAGCTGCCACAAAAATTGGAGCCAAAGGGTATTTATTTAAAGACTCTGAGCCTACAACACTTATAAATGCAATTAGGGAAGTTTCTATGGGTCGTAGTTATATAGATAACGATGTTGCAAATATTTTGACTCGTGGCACATCATTAGAAAAAAATGAAAATGGAATAAATCCTGAAAAGATAAGAACATTGAGTAAAAGAGAATACGAGGTTTTGGCTTTATTGTCAGAAGGGTTAAATAACAAAAATATTGGTAAAGAGCTTTTTATTAGCGAAAAAACAGTTAAGAACCATGTAACTAAAATATTTAAGAAGCTTGAAGTAGATGATAGAGTAAAAGCTGCATTATTTGCATACAATAATAGCATCAAAGACACACAAAATGTTGATAGATAAAAATCATATTATGTTTTAATTATTCTATATATAAAAAAGATACTTCTACTAATATGAAGTATCTTTTTTGTTTGTCTTGCCTTGTTTATTCCACTATAACAAACTTTTTAAATGTTTCTCCAAGTGGTGACAACTGCCTATTTTTATGGAATACAAAATAGAAATCACGATGTAAATCCAGTTCTTCTATGTAAAAAGCTTTGTATTTGTTAATACTTAAGTCGCTCAGAACTGCCTTCTCAGACATAAAACTAAGACCAACACCTAAAGACACTAGCTCTTTTATTGCCTCAGTATCTTCAATTGATGCAACACATTTGAAATTATCAATTTCTATACCTTGATCTTGGAACATGTTAATTATTGCTTTTCTAGTACCAGAACCTTCTTCGCGAAGAATCAAATTGCTTGACAAAATATCACTAATACGGATTCTTGAATAATTTTCTTTATCTGGCATGAAGGTAGTTGGTGCAATTAACACCAATGTATCCTCCATTATTTTCAAGTATTCCAAGTTATTATAATTGTATTTTGCACCTACGATACCAAAGTCATATTCTCCATCCAAAATACTATTTATAACCTCTTTAGAATCTTTATCAAGTATTGTAAAAGTAACATCCGGATATTTTTCTAAGAAGTCTTTTATTATATTGGGTAATAAATATTTCCTAGGAACTGAACTTGAAGCAATATCAAGGTGACCTTGTATTTGTCCTTTAAATACCTCAAGTTCAAATTTAGTCATTTCAAATGAGTTAATAATACCTAATGCGTTCTTATATAATAAGGAGCCTGCCTTAGTTAAACTAATTTTTTTGCCCATTCTATTAATTAATAATGTACCTAATTCCTTTTCAAGATTCTGTATATGGTTTGTTACAGTTGGTTGTGTTATAAACAATTTATCAGCGGCTTTAGAAAAACTTTTCAACTTAACAACCTCAACAAACGTTTCTAATTGTCGAAAATCCATATATATCCCCCTTTGCCTATTATTATTCAATTGTATCAAACTTAAGTCAAAAATTGTATATATATATTTAATAATAAAGTATATATAGTAGATAATTGACCTTAATAATGAAAGAATCATTAGTAAAATATTAGATTTTACTATTTTACAAAAATATTCGTCTAACTTATTGACAATTGATAAGAAAGTGTGTATAGTAGTTAAATGTAGCACATAGCTAACTTAATGTTTAATAAATAATAAAAATAAATGTTGACAATTAGATATGGATTTGCTATACTAAAGAAGTCGCCTCGAGAGAGGCAACAAGCTTACGAAAGTAAGTAGATGAACCTTGTTAATTAAATAGTGTGAG
>CAYZZR010000075.1:0-10020 GCA_964482775.1 uncultured Tissierella sp.
GAATGCAAGTACTAGTGCAATAGAGAAACTTGAGCCCCCAACAAACCTAAGTGTTGAAGTTAAAAAAAATAGCAATAATAAACCATACTTCAATCTAGACTGGAATATACCGCAATCTATTACTGAATCAAGTAAACATATTCCAATATTTCATAGGATTGATTTTAAGGTGGGCGAGGGAAAGTGGGCATCTGAAATGGAGTTTGATTCAATGGCCATAGCCCCTAGCAAGCTTCTAACATCCTCTGACATATTGGACCCCGTTGAGAAGAATTATGTTGATAAAGTTGTGATAGAAGAAAATACTTATTATTTTAGAGTTCTATTTGAAGGTGAACCTAGTACTGGTAATTCTATCTACTCAAGTTTTTCTAATATGGCTTCATCTAAGGTAGATTTCTATAGCAATGCTTCAAGTTGGGCAAAGCCTGAGCTTGAGAAGGCTATGGACTATGGCTTGATTCCTGATTCTCTTAAGGGAGTAGATATGACAAAGCCTATTACTAGAGAAGAATTCGCAGAAGTTGTAATAAAGTTGTATGAAAAAACTACTGGATTTATCCCAGATACCAAGGTCTCCAACCCATTTATAGATACAAACAATCCCGAAATTTTAAAAGCCTATCAGGTAGGTATAACAGCAGGAACATCTACTAATACTTTCGAACCTAATAAACTTATAAATCGCGAGCAAGTAGCAACCATGCTAAGTCGAGCTATAAGGATTATGGTTCCAAGTGCAGATTTTTCAACTGATGGTGCTCCAAGTTTTAAGGATGAAAAGCATATCTCAACTTGGGCCTTAGAGCATGTTAAGTATATGAGTAAGATAGGAATTACTAAAGGTAGTGAAGGCAATTTTATGCCTAAAGCAGTAACCTCTGCTCAGCTAGCATCAGGATATGCCAACACTACAAGAGAGCAAGCTATTGCAATGGGTGTAAGAGCCTTTGAAAAATTAATTACCTCCTACTAAATTATATATCGTTTCTTATTAAATCCTCCAGTGTTTCTCTTCTAACTGCAACATAATCCTCTCCACCTTTAAGCATTATAACAGGCGGGCGTCCTAGCCTGTTGTAGTTTGAAGCCATAGAGTAGTTATATGCTCCTGTCGTCAATACTGCTATGGTATCATAGCGGATAGCTTCTGCTAGAAGGACATTTTGTTGGATGATATCTCCACTTTCACAGCATCTTCCTACTATATCAGCTAGAAAATTCCTTTCTTCATTCATTTTATTAGCTACATATACTGTATAAGGTGAGCCATAAAGGGCAAATCTTGGGTTGTCAGTCATCCCACCATCTACTGATACATAGTTTTTATAGCCTGGAATGCTTTTAATAGTTCCTACTGTATAAAGGGTTATACCTGCATCTCCTACAATACTTCTACCTGGCTCCATTAGAATTTTAGGCATTGGAATGGATAGTTCTTTAACCTTATTGTTGATAAATTTAGCTATTCTTTCTATTTCATAAACTATATCCAAAACTGGATCGGCTTCAGTATAGCGAACTCCAAAGCCTCCTCCAATATCTAATTGCAAGGTTTTATATCCAAATTTATCCTTCATATCCTTTATAAAATTCAGCATGATACCTGAACTATGAAGATAGCTATCTGCGTCAAATACCTGAGATCCAATATGGCAATGGAATCCATAGAGCTTGATGTTTGGTAAATTTAATGTATACTTGACAATGCTTTCAGCTTGTCCAGTTTCTATGGCACTTCCAAATTTGGAATCCACTCTACCGGTAGTAATTGCCTCTAAGGTATGAGGATCAATGCCTGGTGTTATGCGCAACAATATAGGCTGTACTATATCCCTTCTCTTGGCTTCACTATTTATAGCATAAAGCTCTTCTACATTGTCTACAACAAAATATCCAAGACCATTGTCCATTGCATATACTATATCTGTATCTGTTTTGTTGTTGCTATGAAAATATGCATTTTCCAGTGTAAATCCTGCCTTTATAGCCGTGTAGATTTCACCTGATGAGACTACATCTATTCCCATCTTTTCATCCTTCATAATTTCATATATTCTTTTAAAGGAGGCAACCTTGCTAGCATATAGAGGCAGTGAATTTTCTCCAAAGTACTCTTTCATGGCATTCTTATATAAATTACAGTTATACCTGATTCTATCCTCATCCATAAGATACAAAGGAGTACCATATTTTTTTGCCATTTCTATGGTATCTACTCCTGCAAATACCAAGTGTCCATTTTCATTGATAGATAGGTTGTCCGAAATCATGTGATCACTCCTCATTTGTAAACTCCTCATAAATTGCCCGTAAAGCTGGTATATAGTCCTCTTCATCTACTCCAATGATTATGTTCAACTGGCTTGAACCTTGGTCTATAAATTTTATATTTATATCAAGATCTGATATTGCAGAAAATATCCTTACTGTTGCTTTATTGTACTTTGCCATATTTCTTCCTACTATAGCAATCATAGCTATCTTATCTTCTATTATAAGGGAATCAGGATTTGCAGCTTCATTTATATTGGATATTATAGCATCCTTATTGTCAGAAATAGATGCTGAGTTTACAAGAATGGACATGGTATCAATCCCTGTAGGTATATGTTCAAAGGATACTCCATGCCTGTTTAGCACCTCTAATACCTTCATACCAAATCCTAACTCAGCATTCATCATATCCTTTTCAATATTGATGGATGAAAATCCTGATTTCCCTGCAATTCCAGTAATTATGTTCTCCGAATCAATTCCATTGACCTTTGGAATAATCATAGTTCCCTTTGCATCAGGCACATTTGTATTTCTAATATTGATGGGGATATTTGCTTCCTTTACAGGAAATATGGCATCCTCATGTAATACTGTAGCACCCATATAGGATAATTCTCTAAGCTCCTTGTAGGTAATTACTTCAATAGTTTTTGGATTGTCTACTATTCTTGGGTCAGCCATTAGCATCCCGGATACATCAGTCCAATTTTCATAAATATGTGCATTTACTCCTCTAGCAACTAAAGAACCTGTTATATCAGAGCCACCTCTTGAAAATGTCTTGATTGTTCCATTTGGCATAGTACCATAAAATCCAGGAATAACTGCTCTTTGGTGATTTTCTAATTTATTGAATACACACTTACTGGTATATTCAGAATTTAAAGTACCATCTTCATTGAAAAATATTATATCCTTTGCATCTATGAAATCATATCCAAGATACTTGGCCAAGATTAGAGAATTCAAATACTCTCCCCTACTAATTATATAGTCTAAGCCAACATTGTGAGATATTGATCCTTTAATATTCTCAAATTCATCTTGAAGTGAAAGGTCTATTTTTAAATCTTCAATGATTTCATTGTATCTGTTTTCTATCTTAGTAAATGTTTCATCAATATTTATATTTGCTTTAGCCCTATCGAAGCATTTATAAAGCAAATCTGTAACCTTATCATCATCAGGAAATCTCTTGCCAGGTGCTGATGCTACTATATATCTTCTTGAATCTTCACTTTTAATAATCTCTTCTACCTTTCGGAAATGCTCTCCATCAGCAAGAGAGCTTCCTCCAAATTTCAGTACTTTTAAAGTCATTTTTATCTCTCCATATTATTAAAGTAGGTGTTCTCTTATATGCTCTGGACTAAGCAAGGATAAATCAGCTGGTGCTATATCAACTACTGTTTTACAGCCTGTTATTCCGCGGTTTCTCATACGATAGGCAGCTCTTGCATATGCCACAAGTACAGATGATGTGAACTCTGGATTAGAATCTAGCTTTAAGCTATATTCAATAATTTGCTTATGCTCTTGATTCCAGCCAGTACTTCCACTTCGAATTACAAAACCTCCGTGTGGAATTTCAGAATGATCACGTGCCATCTCTTCCCTTGATATGAAGGTCACAGTTGTATCATAATCTGAAAAGTAATTTGGCATTAAGATAATTTCTTGTACAATCCTGCCTCTATCTGCTCCATCCTCAGCTACTACAAAACATTCTCTTGTATGCTTCTCTCTTGGAGTAAGCTCTGGGTTGGAACCATTTCTAACTTCAATAAGGGCAGTTTCCACAGGAACTGTATATTGCTTTGCATCTATAACTCCATCTATTCTTCTAATAGCGTCAGAATGACCTTGACTAACGCCCCTACCCCAGAATGTATAATCACTACCATTTGGAAGTATAGATGAAGCATATAATCTGTTTATAGAAAACATGCCTGGATCCCATCCAACTGAAATAATTGCTATATTATTGCCTTTCTCAGCAGATTCGTTTACTCTATCAAAGTGCTCAGCTATACTGGCATGTGTGTCAAAGCTATCGATTACATTAAAATTCTTTGCTAGTTCAGGTGTTAGTTTTGGAAGATCTCTTGCACTACCTCCACAGATAATCAAAACATCTATTTCATCCTTCATGGTTAAAATATCATCAGATGAATATACCTTTACACCTTCAGTAAGTATTTTAACTGTTGAGGGATTTCTTCTGGTGAATACAGCTACAAGCTCCATATCAGGATTGTCCTTTATAGCGCATTCAACACCTCTTCCTAGATTTCCATATCCGAAAATTCCAACTCTCATATTATCCCCCCATTAGTCATTTATCATATCCTGCATACTATAGATTCCTGCTTCTTTTTTTATTATAAATTCTGCTGCTGCAAGAGCACCTTCCGCAAATAATGCTCTACTATGAACTTCATGCTTTAGGGTAATGGTTTGAGTATCTGTTCCAATGATTACCTCATGAGCTCCTATAAGATTACCCATTCTTATTGCATGAATCCCAATTTCATTTGTAGCTCGCTTGCCATGTCCACTTCTACCCATTACATACTCAGCATCTGTTCTAACTTCCTTTATTGCATTTGCAATCATCAGGGCTGTACCACTAGGAGCGTCCACCTTTCTATTATGATGTATCTCAACTATTTCTATGTCTGCTCCACTCATTAGTTTAGCTGTGGTCTTGGCAAGTTCTACTAATAGGGCTACTCCTACAGACATATTGGCTGAAAAGAATATTGGAACTATTTTGCCTGCTTCTCTAATCATTTGAAGTTCTTCTTCTGATTGACCTGTTGTAGCAATTACCAAAGGCAATTTTCTTTTAGTAGCATATTGGACTAGGTCCTTTGTTTGTTCATGGTTGGTAAAGTCTACTATACAATCAGCTTCTCCTAAAAACTCCTCTAAATGACTAAAATATAAGTCTTCTTCAATTAGAGTTTTGCCTCTATTGACAGCTGCTGCAAGTTCAGCTCCTCTATAACCATCTTTAGTTAGCTTAACAACTTCTTTGCCCATCCTACCATTTGAACCATTAACTACTAATTTCATATGATCACTCCTATTTTAGACTAATTCCTTGTTCTCTCATTAGTTCATACATTACTTGTGCTTTTGTTTCATCCATGGTTGTCAATGGAAGTCTTAAATAGTTTTCACAAAAGCCCATCTTTGACATAGCTGCCTTTACAGGAATAGGATTCACTTCAGAGAATAGAGCATTTGTCAAAGGTAGTACATTAAATTGTATTTCAGCACTTCCTTGAATATCACCTTCAAAATATTTTCTACAAATTTCACGGGTCTTTGCTGGTATTACATTTGAAAGAACCGATATAACTCCTGATCCCCCCAAGGAAAGCAATGGTAAAATTTGATCGTCATTTCCAGAGTATAAATCTAGCTTATCTCCAACAAGTGACATGGTCTCAACTATCTTAGATAGATCTCCATTTGCTTCTTTGATAGCGGAAATCATCGGATGCTTTGAAAGTTCAAGGTATGTCTTTGGTTCAATATTTATCCCTGTTCTTGATGGTACATTGTAAACAATGACTGGCTTTGTACTTGAATCTGCAATAGCGTTAAACATTTCTACAAGACCTTTTTGTGTTGTCTTGTTATAATATGGAGTAACTACCAGCATTGCATCCGCACCTATTTCACAAGCATATTTAGTCAATTCTATTGCATAAGCTGTGTCATTTGACCCCGTACCAGCGATTAACGGAACTCTTTTATCTATAACTTCAGCTGAAAACTTTAATACTTCTTTGTGCTCTGCATCAGAAAGAGTAGAACCTTCACCAGTTGTGCCACATATAACTAGTCCGTCAATTCCCTCAGCAATTTGCCAATTGATTAGCTCCCTTAATTGCTCATAATTGACTCCATCTTTATCCATTGGGGTAATTAATGCTGTTGCAACACCTTTAAAAATCGAATTTTGTCTCATAGAAAACACTCCTTCATATTTTGATAAAAAAAATAGCCGATATTATCGGCTACCAAAATTATTCAAAACACTTGTAAGAAAAAAGGGTAGACTAACCCCAGTGTTTTAATAATTAAGATAGCTCCCCGCACTTGCGACAGTTAGCCAGATGTTGTCTGACTACCCAGGATAAGTCTTTCGCCTCGACTTCCTTCGGCACCGGTTCCTTTCATGTCTATCAGGCCTTGCGAAGCCCTCAGATAGATACTACTATTTACACGATGCACCTCTATCGTTAATTGCTATTTGTATTGTTAAAGACTTTAACACATTATCAAATTATATGCAAGTCCTTTTTTAAATATTTTAAAAATTCATAAATTAACCTCTAATAATATGGATTATTTCTTTGGGCTTTGAGACGATGAATTTCGCACCTGTTTCTTTTAATTCATCATAGGCTCTAAATCCCCAAAGTACACCTATGGAATCCATGTGGGCATTATTAGCTGTCATAATATCGGTGTTAGAGTCACCAATATACAATATTTCTTCAGATTTTAAGCCCATTAGTCCTGCTATTTCATGTGCAGCATAGGGATTTGGCTTTTTTTCTATTCCTTTACGTTCACCAAATACGCCTAGAAAGGGAATCCTAGAAAAATATTTTTCAACTAAATTGTTTACAAAATCATTTCTTTTATTGGAGTTTATACCGATTTTGATGCCCATACTAACTAACTCATCTAATAGATGATCAATTCCTTCATAAGGAATGGTCTTATCTAAATAATTCTTAGTGTAATACTGTGTAAAACTATTCATAACTACTTTTTTAATTTCCTCGGTGGAACCCTTTGGTACACTTTCTTCAATGAGATATCTAAATCCACTACCTAGTTTAAGCTTATATTCTTCTCTACTGAAATTTGGTAAACCATGCTCACTTAGAGCATGATTTACTGCGTCAGATATATCCCCTAAAGTGTCTAATAAAGTGCCATCAAGATCAAAAATTATTCCTTTATACTTCATGACAGACTTCCTTTCAGCTAAAGTTTAACTAAATAAATAATATTCCAACACCGATAACCGATATAATAGCTCCAATAATTTCCTTTGGCTTAATATTTTCCTTGAAGACTAAGATAGAAAAGGGAATTATGGTCACTGGTGTTATGGCTGTTATAGTAGAGGATATCCCAGAAGATGTATATTGAAGAGACAATAAAGATAGTGTAACCCCTACAAAAGGTCCAAAAAACGAACCTACAACTATTGATTTCATGGCTTTTTTATCCTTTATAGCAAGCTTTAATTCTCCAAACTTCTTTAAATATATAAAAAGTATTGTAAAGCTAATAAATCCAGTGATGATTCTGATTTGTGTAGCTGCAAGTGGATTATAGTCTCCCATTCCTATCTTACTCAATATAAGTCCTAGGGATTGTCCTAAGGCTCCTAAAAAAGCATAGATTAATCCTTTGACTGAATAGGTGGTCTTTATTTTCTTCTCGCCACTTTCCTTGCTTAGAATAACCATGGATATTCCTATAATGGTTATTATCATTCCAATTAGACCCTTAGCACTTAATCTTTCCTTAAGCAATATAAAGCCGAGCAAGGCCGTTATTGGCGGCGATGCTGCCATTATTAAAGATGAAATCCTTGAACCAATCTCCACATAGGACTGAAATAGAAACATATCTCCAATAAAAAATCCAATCAATCCTGAAATAGAAAGATATATCCAATTATGATTACTAGCATCTACTGGAAAAATCAAGCCTCGAGAAACATAGGCATATAAGCTAATAAATAAAAATCCAAACACTAGTCTTATATAGTTTACTGACAATGAACCTACTCTTTTACCTGCACTTTCAAAAGCTATCCCTACTATTGTCCAGCATAAAGCTGTCCCTAAAGCTGCTATTTCACCTATGTTTGCTTGCATACGATTCCTGCTTTCATGTATTTTTTAATCTATTAATATTTTTTTAGTTTTTAATCTTTTCTATTATTTCATCCTTCTTGTTCATTAAACTATGAAGCTCATTCTTAACTATACCGTCCTTGATATGATCCTTTTCTATAAAGAACATGGATAGTCCTCCAAGACCTACATGAGTACCTACAGAAACTCCCATTTGCATTATATAGATATCCTTAGTAAAGCCAGTTTCATTTCTTATTTTTCTTTCTAGGGATTCAGCAATTATTCTATCGGATGTATATCCAATTATTATAAAGTTAGTCATTTCTTTGTCTATTCTTCTAGAAAATTCTTCTACATAGAATTTTAAAACCTTATTCCAGCCTCTTTCTTTGGCAACTATAGCCCCCTTGCCCTTTCTCATGGTCATAATGGGCTTAACCTTTAGTAGCTTACCTATAAATGCACTGGCATTGGTCAGTCTCCCACTTTTTATTAGATTGTTTAAATCATCTACACATAAAAAATGTTTTACTCTTATACAATACTTTTCATTAAAATCTATTAATTGTTCAAAGCTATATCCTTCTTCTATTAACATTGCTGATTTTAAAATCAACCAACCACTTCCATGACTCATGGATAATGAGTCTATTACATGAATCTTTATAGTTGAGTCTGGATTGTTTTCATAAAAAAGACTTTTTGCAAGCTCTGCAGACTGGTATGAACCACTGGTTCCGCTTGACATACATATAGATAATATCTCAGTATAACCCTCTTCAATTGCCTTGTTAATTATTTGCAAGAATTCTTCTGGACTTGGCATAGATGTAGTAGGTAATTCTTTTAAATTGGGAAGCAATTTAAAAAATTCATCTGAACTTATATCAACTTTATCTTTATAGGTTGTCCCATCAATAAATATATTAAGTGGGGCTATTCCTATATTAAATTTTTCAATTACCTCTTTAGTAAGATCACAGGTTGAGTCAGCAATTAGCTTTATCATTAATTATTTATTCCTCCATAATAGATATTTTTCGACACTTTATTTAAGTAATGTCACAATTTGCGTAGCAATTTTACCTCATTATAACATATGAAAGGTTAAATAAATATGGTTATTTTGAATTCCTGTCCCATCTTTAAGTTAAGTTAATAAAACCCCAATGACACTAATAAAATAGTGTTATTGGGGTTGTTCTTTGTAAAATACTAATTTATTTATCCTAATTTCTTAGAGTTGCCTTAAGCATATTCTTGTTAAGTAATATTCCCAAAGCTTCAATAATAGACCTAGTTACTATATCAGCTTTAGCTAACAATTTCCCTGATACGCCTTCACCTTCAATTATAGCTATAGAAATAACCGCTTCTTCAAACATTGGTATATCATTAAAACCATTTCCCAAACAAATAGTGCTACTAGCACTTAACTTGTCCACTATTTCCTTTTTTGACTGTCCAGCATTTTCTTTAGGGAATCTCAGTACCTTAGCCTTTATATCTTTACATTCTATTTCAACCGTTCCATAAGTATCAGCTGTTAGTACATATATATCTACATCTTCCGATAATTTATTTATTAACTCTCCAACACCATCAATTAATTTCCCATCTACGGCTATAGTACCATTATAGTCAAAAACAATGTTTTTGATTTTTATATTATCTCTACCTGGTATTTCATATGTAAGTATATTTGCCACCTCCACTTCACATTATCCATATATTCCTTCTAAATATTCTTTAGTCCTTTTATCAATTGGATTAGAAAATATTTCTTTTGTCTCTCCATATTCAACTAATTCCCCATCTAATATAAATGCAGTGTAATCTG
>CAYZZR010000076.1:0-9541 GCA_964482775.1 uncultured Tissierella sp.
AAGGTTTAATGAATTATCAAATGAACCTGTTAAAGATCGTGAACATAGGATTTCCGAGTATTGGAAGGAAATAGATTTGTTGCATAGATCAGTAGAAGTAAGAGATCCAAGTAATCCATATATTTTCTATGAAGGACCTCCAACTGCTAACGGGAAACCAGGAATACATCATGTAATGGCTAGAACATTAAAGGATTTGACATGTAGATATAAAACAATGAAGGGCTTTCAGGTTAAGAGGAAGGCTGGATGGGATACTCATGGTCTTCCAGTAGAAATTGAGGTTGAAAAGCAACTTCAGTTAAAAGATAAGAAGGATATTGAAGCCTATGGCGTAGAAGAATTCAATAAACAATGTAGAGAATCAGTATTTAAGTATGAAAAATTGTGGAGAGAAATGACAGAAAGAATGGCTTATCTAATCGACTTAGATAATCCATATATAACCTTAGACAATAACTATATTGAGTCAGTATGGTGGATATTGAACAAGTTCTATAAAGAAGGATATATATATGAAGGTCACAAGATACTTCCATATTGTTCTCGTTGTGGAACTGGTTTAGCTAGCCATGAAGTAGCCTTAGGCTATGAAGAAATAAAGAGTGAAACTGTAGTTGCTAAGTTTAAATTAAAGGATAAGAATGAATACTTCCTAGCTTGGACAACAACTCCTTGGACTTTACCTTCAAATGTAGCTTTAACTGTAAATGCTAAAGAGGACTATATAAAGGTAAAACAAGATGATCAAGTATATTATGTTTCCAAAGTTTTAGCTACAAAGGTTCTTGGAGAAGATTATGAAGTATTAGAGGAAATGAAGGGTAAGGATCTAGAGCATATAGAATATGAACAACTGATACCTTTTATAGATGTTAAAGGCAAGGCCTTCTTTGTAACCTGCGCTGATTATGTAACTACAGAAGACGGTACAGGTATAGTTCATACTGCTCCGGCATTTGGTGAGGATGACTACAACACAGGAAGAAGATATGGTCTTGCAGTTGTAAATCCAGTTGATGAAGAAGGAAAGTTCATGGAAACTCCTTGGGCTGGCAAATTTGTAATGGAGGCTGACCCAGATATTATCATTTGGCTAAAAGAAAATAACAAGATGTATAAGAAGGAAAGAGTGGCTCATAACTATCCACATTGCTGGAGATGCCATACACCATTGTTATATTATGCAAAGCCATCATGGTATATTGAAATTACTAAGCTAAAAGAAAAGCTAGTAGAAAATAACAATGGAGTAAACTGGTTCCCACCTTTTGTTGGTGAAAAGAGATTTGGAAACTGGTTAGAAAATATAAATGACTGGGCTATTTCTAGAAGTAGATATTGGGGTACTCCACTACCTATTTGGAGATGTGAATGCGGACATACTGATAGTGTAGGCTCAAGAGCTGAATTAGTTGAAAGAGCTATTGAAGATATCGATGAATCCATAGAGCTACACAGACCATATGTAGATGATATTCATTTGAAATGTGATAAATGTGGCGGAACAATGACCAGAGAAAAGGATGTAATAGACGTTTGGTTCGATAGTGGGGCTATGCCTTTTGCTCAACACCATTATCCATTTGAAAACAAAGAAAACTTTGATAAACTTTTCCCAGCTGACTTTATCAATGAAGGAATTGACCAAACAAGAGGATGGTTCTATTCATTAATAGCAATATCAACATTTGTTACTGGAAAGTCACCTTACAAGAATGTATTGGTAAATGACCTTATATTAGACAAAGAAGGTAAGAAGATGTCTAAGACAAAGGGTAATACTGTAGACCCATTTGCCTTATTTGACCAATATGGTGCAGACGTACTAAGATGGTATCTAATGTATGTATCACCACCATGGACACCTACTAAATTTGATGAGGATGGACTAAGAGAGGTAGAATCTAAATTCTTTAGAAGTATAAGAAATGTATATAACTTCTTCTCACTATATGCAAATACAGATGAGATAGATCCAAGAGAATTCAATATAGATTACAAGGAAAGACCAGAAATTGATAAATGGATACTATCTAAATACAACAGCCTAGTTAAGAACTGTACTGCCGATATGGATGTATTCGAATTGACCAAGGTAGTAAGAGCTATTCAAGACTTTGTTATTGAAGATTTATCAAACTGGTATATCAGAAGATGTAGAAGAAGATTCTGGTCAACTGAATTAGATGACGATAAAAAGGCAGTATACAATACAACCTATGAAATTCTAATTGGAATATGTAAGATGATAGCACCATTTGTACCATTTACTTCAGAGGAATTGTATCGTAATCTAACCGGAGAAGAATCAGTACATTTAGTTTTATATCCAGAGGTAAATGAATCTCTAATCAATAAAGAAATTGAAGAGAAAATGGACCTAGTTAGAAATCTAGTAGCATTAGGAAGAGCATCTCGTGAAAATGTTAAGATAAAGGTACGTCAACCAATACATGAAGTTGTTATTGATGGAAAATACCAAGCAAAAATATCAGATTTAGTTCCTCTAATAAAAGAAGAATTAAATGTTAAAGAAGTAGTATTTGAAAATGATCTTTCACAGTTTATGAACTTTTCCTTAAAACCAAACTTCAAAGTAGCAGGTTCTGTCCTTGGTTCAAAGATAAAAGCCTTTGGTAAGGTATTAAGTGAGCTTGATCCTAAGGAAACAGTTGAAAGATTAGAGAATGGAGAAACTCTTACTCTTAATCTTGATGGAGAAGATACAGAAATAGTTAAGGATTATGTATTGGTAACTATTTCATCTAAGGAAGGATTCAATGTAAGCATGGAGAACAACCTTTTTGTTATACTTGATACTACATTGACACCTGAATTAATCAATGAAGGATATGTAAGAGAGTTCATTTCAAAAGTACAACAAATGAGAAAGAGCAATGGATATGATGTTCTTGACAACATCAAAATATTCTATGATGGATCAGATGAAATCAAATCTGCTCTAGATGAATATGAAGAATTCATCAAGAAAGAAACACTAGCTCTTTTATTGGAAAAGATAAATGAAGACCAACTAGAAAAACAAGACCTTAACGGTCAAATGACAGGAATTAGATTAGAAAGAGTATAGAGCCAATTAAAATGTAGATAGTATAAGTTGCTATCTACATTTTTCTTAATTACGAATAGGAAAGTTCTACTTTTTTATTTTTAGTTTACTGAACTTGACCTATATGAGTAACAAGAAAAGCTACTATTAATGTTTTTTTAGAAGCTTTTCTTTATATTTACAAGAAAAAGAAGGAGTTTAATAAGATTTGTCGAATAAAGCAGAATGAAGTAAAAGTAAAGATTGTTCGACGATTAATCTGAATATCGAATACTAATAGAAAGGTGGTAAGCAATCTGATGAATAATGTAATAGAACAATTAAAGGCAAGAACATCAGTAAGAGCATTTGAATATAAGAAAATTGAAGAGTCCATTAAGGATGAGATAATAAATGCTGCATTTGAAGCTCCTACTACGGGCTGTATGATGTTATATACTATATTAGATATAACTGACAAAGATTTAAAAGCGAAGCTTGCAGCAAATTGTGATAATCAACCTTCTATAGAAGAAGCACCATTGGTGTTGATATTTTTAGCAGATTATCAAAGATGGTATGAATCCTTTAAGTTAAATGGTTACAATCCAAGAAAGCCAGGAGAAGGGGATATTATGTTGGCATGTGCCGATGCCTTTATAGCCGCTCAGAATACTGTTGTAGCCGCTCACTCCCTAGGTATTGGTTCATGTTATATTGGGGATATTTTAGAAAACAAAGAGACTATAAGTGAACTTTTGAATCTTCCGGAATTTGTGATACCAGCAGCTATGGTAGTCTATGGATATCCAACATTGCAACAAAAAAATAAAGCAAAAGCAGGTAGATTTGATAAGGAATATATAGTATTTGAAAACCAATATCGCAGTCTTACTAAAGAAGAATATGAAGACATGTATAGTAGGAGAAATGCAAAATGTAGTCCAACATATAGCAATAAGAGTGATAAAATTGAAGAATATAGCATAAGAAAGTACATGGCAGATCTTGCATTGGAAATGAATCGTTCAACCTCAGAGTATCTGAATAATTTTAGAGATTAGGAGCTTCTAGAATAAATATGGAAAAGAAAATAGAAAAAATTATTATAGATTTTGTAACTGATTATATGAAAAATGAAGGGATTTCTACTAGATGGAAAAAGCCTTTGCTAGCATTTGCAGATGCAAAGGATCCATTGTTTGATAAGTTAAAGGAAGTTGCAAATCCAGAACACTTACTACCAACAGATATTTTAAAAGAAGGAAAATCAGTAATCACATATTTTATCCCATTTGAGGAATCCATTCCAATCAGTAATATGAATGGTAGGAATAGTTCTGTGGAATGGGCAAAGGCATATATTGAAACCAATCAACTCATAAGGGATCTAAATGATTATCTAATTGAAAGTATAGAAAAAATGGGCAACCAAGCATCTAAGTTAAGTCCAGAAATGAATATGGATTATGAAAAATTGACAAGTGTATGGTCCAATAGGCATGTTGCCTATGTAGCGGGGCTAGGTACTTTTGGATTGAACAATATGTTGATTACTAAAAATGGATGCTGTGGACGTTTAGGAAATGTGGTTACGGATTTAGAACTTGTACCTACAAACAGACCAAATCATGAATATTGTTTGTTTAAATATAATGGTTCATGTAAATTCTGTGTGTATAAATGTGTAAACGATGCATTATTTGAGGATCATTTTGACAGGCATAAATGTTATGAAATGTGTAAGGAGAATGATGAACTCCACCATAGTCTAGATGGAGAGGCTGAGGTATGTGGCAAATGCTTAACAGTCGTTCCTTGTTCATTTGGGGCAGCAACTTAGATATTAAATAAAAGGGATATTTCCATTTTTGTTATATAACTTTTTAAAAAAATAAAATTTCATGTATAATATCTTATATTTTGGAGAAGATATTATTGTAAGGTTCATAAAAAGTATTCGGAAACAAAGTATATCATGACAAAGAGGTCCATAATGGATTCTTGATAAAGTGGTATATAGCCGAATCCATTATGGGCCTTATTTTTTTGTTACAATATAATTTCAAATATCTCAATTTCATTACACTTTATTAGAATATGAATATTATAGATAATAGGATACTAGAATTATTGTGAGGAAGAAATAGAACATTTCTTAAAGCTTTCTAAGCTAATATTTATTTTATTCTAATTAATGAAGGAGAGTGTTGGTATGAATAGGAGAGATAAGTTTAAAAGGATTGTAGTTTGTTTATTTGCGCTGATGTTAGTATCATCCTTAATTGCTATCCCAGATTATGCTCATGGGCATAGCAGCTACAGAAACATGGTTGCCATTAAATCAATTAATGGGAAGTACCTATGTGCTGAGGATGGAGGAGGAAGTGAATTAGTAGCCAATAGAGATAAAATCGAAGAATGGGAAACATTTGAGCTTGTTGACCTTGGTAAAGGTTATATAGCACTAAAAGGTAACAATGGTGACTATGTAAGTGTTTCTAAGGATGGAAAAGATGTTTATGTTAATAGTGATGATATAAATAAGAGAGAGAAGTTTCAACTTGTAATATTAGAAAGAGGAAAGGTTGCTTTTAAAACCTATTTAGATACTTATATTTGTGCAGAAAATGGTGGAGGAGGAAAGGTAGTAGCAGATAGAAATATTATTGGAGACTGGGAAACCTTTGAATTAGTGAAGATTGAAAATATAAATTCAGATAGATGTACTTTAACTGCAACAGCAAATGATAACAATGTTACGCTTACTTGGACTAAACCAATCAACACAAAAGGAATCATAGGATATAATCTTTATAGGGGAACTGCATCTGGTAAGTATTCTAATACCCCTATTACAGACTTCCCTGTAGAAGGGAAGACCTATACAGATTATAATTTGAAAAGTAGAACTACATATTATTATGTAGTAAAAGCAGTATATACTGATAAAACATTAGGTACTGCTTCTAATGAAGTGTCAGCATTGTTGAAATCAAGAATAACTCTAAGTGCGAAAACAAGAGATGATGGTATTACCTTATATTGGGATGAACCATATGACGAAAATAACATTATAGGCTACAATCTTTACAGAGGAACATCTCCAGGTAAACAATCAAATACTCCAATTACTGATTTTCCTATACAAGAAACATCTTATAAAGATAAGAATATTGAAAATAACACTACCTATTATTATATTTTAAAGGTTGTATATAAAGATGAAAGTATTGGAAATGCTTCCAATGAAATTTCTATTAAGTCTCGTTTAGAAAATATGAAGATTATACTTGAAGTAGGAAGTAAGTATATGTTTGTTGATGGTAGGGAAAAAGAGATTGATCCAGGAAAAGGAACTAGAATGATAATAAAAAATGGTAGAACATTCCTTCCCATTAGAGCCGTAATTGAGGCAATGGATGGTGAAGTTGAATGGGACGAAAGAGATAAAAAGGTAAGTATTTATTTAAATGACAATAAAATTCAACTTTGGATTGGCAACAAAACAGCTATGGTCAATGGATCATATATCGAAAGCGATGTAGCGCCATATATATCTGATACCAATAGAACAATGTTACCACTTAGATTCATAGTAGAAAATCTTGACTGTGATGTAGAGTGGGATGGCTTAACAAAGAAGGTAACTATTATATTAGGTGAATAGATGTAGAATCAATAGAAAAACAAGAGTTAAACAGCTAAATGCAGCAATAAGATTAGAAAGAAAATAGAATAGCATGATTATGATAAGGTAGATAGCGATTATTATCTACCTTATTTTGTGTGAAATTAATCATTGTGAAAAGGAGGGATTTGGAAGATAATGTAGAACTATATATAAAGCCAATTATTATACTAGCTAATATTTTATTTATGGAGGTTTTATTTTGGTTCAGGAAGATAAATCAGTAAAAGAAATGTGGGAACATTATTTAATATCTATTAACGATGATATTATTAACACAAATAAGAACTATGATTCATGGCATTTTTGCGACAATGAAGAAGATGCTAATGAGCTTGCAGAACTAGTCAAGAAAGGTATTAAAAGAGCAACAACAGGATTATATTATTTTTATGAAATAGAGAATGAAGAATTACCTAAAGAGGGAGACCTTAATATAATTACAAACTGGCAAGGTTTAGCTCAATGTATTATTGAAACTAAAAAGATAAAGTTGATTCCCTTCAAAGATGTAACAGAAGAGTTTTCTAGAGTTGAAGGTGAAGGGGATAAATCTCTAAAGTATTGGCAAAAGGTTCATATTAATGCATTCAATAGACAATTAGAACCACATAATAAGAAATTTGAAGAAGATATGCTTGTTGTGTGTGAGGAATTTGAAACAGTATATATGTAGTTCTTCATTATAACAAAAATAAAAGGGTACTTTAGGTTTACTATAAGACTAAATTGAATTTAAAGTGTGGAAGGAAGGCTAATATGAAATTAGTAGAACCAACTATAGATATGGAAAAACACTTTGTAAATATGGCAATTGATTATAAACTTGCCAAGGAAGATCGATATCAGATAGCTTTTGAAGGAAATTTTAAATATAATGAATATATAAAAAAGTTAAATGAAAGTTCGAAAGGGATAAATTTGTTGCCTGATTATGTGCCGACCACAACTTATTGGCTTATCAATGATGATGGTAAAATACTAGGGGTTAGCAGGTTAAGACATTATTTACTTCCCCATCTAGAAGAAGAAGGTGGAAATATAGGATATGATGTTCCTCCTAGCGAAAGAATGAAAGGACATGGAACAATATTACTTAAATATACATTAGAAAAAGCTAAAGAAATGGGAATAGAAAAAGTATTAGTTACATGTGATTCAGATAATATTGGATCAGCTAGAGTTATAACCAACAATGGAGGTATATACAATGATGAGGTTATATCTAGTGAATCTGGAAAGAAGGTCTCACGTTATTGGATAAAATGATTTGTTTGATTTTGGAATCAAAAAGAACCGTGCCTTTTGTTTTTATTAAGAATTTGAAGGAGAATTAATATAATTGAAAACTCTATCTAATAAACTATTTAATGAAATTGAAATTTTAATGAACACAGAAGCTAGACAACTGGAAAAGTCATTATTTAACTTTTACTTTAATGAAGGCAGTGAAGATGATATATTGGATTCATTAGAAGTTTATCAAAACACAGATGGAGGTTTTGGACAAGGACTTGAGCCAGATTTTACTCTAAAGGAATCTTCCCCAATGGCTACATCAATTGGCTTAAGACATCTAAGTAAAATAGATAATAGTACTAGAGCTAAAGATATGATAGTTAAAGCAATTCGTTATCTGGAGAATAATTTTGATAGTAATCGAAATGGTTGGTTTAGTGTGCCACAAAAAGTTAATGATTATCCTCATGCTCCATGGTGGGAGTTCAAAGAAGATATAAATATGACGGTTATTGACAATTCATGGGGAAACCCTACAGCTGAGCTTATTGGATACCTCTATAAGTATAGAATTTACCTTAAAAATATAGATATAGAGTCTTTGATGAATTTTGCAGTAAATTACTTCAATGATTTAAAAGAATTCGACTCTGAACATGAAATATTTTGCTTTATCAGAATGTATAATACTATAGACAAGGTATATGCAAGCAAGATAGAGCCAACATTACATTTAGCTATCAATAAATTAATTAATGTAGACCAAAGTAATTGGACAAATTATGTTCCTACACCCTTAAGATTTATAGAAATTGACTCCAAGAATTACTTTGGAATTGGAGAAAAGCATATAGAGAATAACTTAGATTATTTGGTGACTAGTTTTCAAGAGAATGGGATGATATTACCTACTTGGGAGTGGGGGAATTACTTGAATGCATGGAATATTGCAAAAAAAGAATGGACTGGCATCTTAACACTGGATGCAATATTATTGCTATCAAAATTTAATAGAATTATTGGAGGCTAGTATGAAACTTATAGAATTAAATAATATAAGGGTTATAATAAGGGAAGCTAAAAAGTCAGATGCTGAAAATATGATAGATTATGTTAATAAAATATGTCTTGAATCTGATAACTTGACCTTTGGTAAAGGTGAGTTCACAATGAGCCTAGAAGAGGAGGAAGAGTTCATAGAGAATATATCCAAGCAAAACAATGCATTGTTTCTTATAGCTGAATTAAATGGTGAAATTATAGGCAATTTAAGGGTGGCTGCTTATAAAAGTTCTACTATTATGGAGTTAGTGTTTTGAAGGAATATTGGGGAATGGGAGTTGGATCTGAGCTAATAAGATACTTAATAGAATGGGCAAAAAACAATGAGATAATTAGTAAGATTAATTTGAAAGTTAAATCTGACAATTTTGGGGCAATTCATGTATATAAAAAATTGGGTTTTAAAGTTGAAGGAACTATTACTAGAGACTTACAAATAAATGACATATATTATGATTGTTTGCATATGGGATTAGAAATAGATTAAAGATAAAAAA
>CAYZZR010000077.1:0-9471 GCA_964482775.1 uncultured Tissierella sp.
TTAGTATTACACCGAAGGGATAAAAGCCCAGTCGGGTAGGTTTCGCTTCCTACCCTACTGGGTTTTATTTATTTTTGATAAACTAATTTTAAGGAGAGATAAAATGAAGTTGATCTACAAAGGTAAAACTAAAGATGTATATTCATTAGAGGACGGAAACTATTTACTGAAATTTAAGGATGATGTTACAGGAACTGACGGAGTATTTGATCCTGGTGCTAATACAGTAGGGCTACAAATTGAAGGGGCTGGTAAAGCAGGACTAAGGCTTACAAAATTCTTCTATGAAAAACTAAACACTATGGGAATACCAACTCACTATATTGATGCAGATATTGAGAATTCTACTATGACGGTTTTACCAGCAGATATGTTTGGTCAAGGCGTTGAAGTTATTTGCCGTTACAGGGCAGTAGGGAGCTTTTTAAGACGTTATGGCAAGTATGCTGAAGAAGGACAAAGGCTTGATGCATATGTAGAGGTAACTCTTAAGGATGACGATAGAAACGACCCGTTGATCACTGATGAAGCCTTGGAAATGTTAAATATAATGACTAAAGAAGAATACAAGGTACTTTCCAATCTTACAAAGGAAATAGGCCAAGTAGTAAAGGATGAATTGGCTAAAAAGGGACTAGAACTTTATGATATTAAATTTGAATTTGGTAGAGTTGGTGAAGACAAACATATAGCTTTAATTGATGAGATTTCAGGTGGAAACATGAGAGCATACAAGGATGGAGAATATATAGAGCCTCTTAAGTTGGAAGAACTAATGTTGAGTTAATAAGCTTACTAAAGTTTATCTAGAAACGGGGCTAAAGCCTCGTGCACCGGTGTGTAGAAACTGCAAGCAGTTTCAGTGTAGCTTAGAGGAGGATGAAATTTGAGCGGAGTTGTAGGTATTTATAGTAAAGAAAAAACAAATGTATCTCAGATAGTATATTATGGGCTTTATGCAATTCAACATAGAGGACAAATAAGCTCAGGAATAGCAGTTAATAACAATGGATTTGTGGATTATCATAAGGACTTAGGACTTGTACATGAAGTATTTCCTAAGGAAACCATTGAAAGACTTAGGGGTAACATAGCAATAGGTCATGTTCGCTATGCTTATCAAGGGGAGATACAAAATCTTGTGAATACTCAACCTTTAGTAGTAGGCTATAAAAGAGGAGCACTGGCATTATCTCATGATGGCTCTATTGTAAATTTTAGAAGGATTAGAGAATCACTAGAGGATAATGGTGCGATATTCCAATCTGATTTAGATACTGAGGTAATTGCTAATCTAATAGCAAAATATCATAAGGATAATGTAGAGGATGCCATAATAAAGACTATGGATGAGATTAAAGGCTCCTATGCAGTTGTATTAATGACAACAGATAAGCTAATCGGTGCAAGGGATCCATACGGCCTAAAGCCACTAGCTATAGGTAGACTTGGAAATGACTATATAATAGCATCTGAATCATGTGCCTTCGATACAATTGGAGCAGAATTTATTAGGGATGTAGCTCCAGGTGAAATAGTGGTAGTGGATTCCAATGGTCTTAGAACCATTGCTCATAAACCTGAACAACGTGCACTTTCATTATTTGAATTGATTTATTTTGCAAGACCAGATAGTAGAATTGATGGGAAAAGTGTCTATTTATGTAGACTAGAGGCTGGAAAGAAATTGTCTTTAGAATGCCCAGTTGATGCAGACATAGTAATAGGAGCGCCTGACTCAGGTACAGTTGCTGCAATTGGCTATGCTACTGGGTCAAAAATTCCTTATGCTGAAGGGTTAATCAAAAATAGATATGTAGGTAGAACTTTCATACAGCCAACACAGGAGTTAAGAGAACAAGGAGTTAGAATAAAGCTAAATCCATTAAAGGAAAACATAGAGGGTAAGAGAGTTATATTGGTAGATGATTCTATTGTTAGAGGAACAACTATGAAGCAAACAGTGGCAATGATTAGAAATGCAGGAGCTAAAGAGATTCATATAAGAATAGCTTCACCTCCAGTAGTATATCCATGCCATCTTGGTATGGACACTCCTTCAAAAGAGAATCTAATTGCTGCAAATATGAGCATTGAGGATATAAGAGAATTATTAGGAGTAGAATCCTTATGCTATATAAGTTTGGAAGGTCTTATTGATGCAGTAGGTGGAGATGATGGATTATACACTGGATGCTTTACAGGCAAATATCCAGTAGAACCAGAGTTATAAGTAAGAAATAGGAGGTAAGAAATAAGAGGTAAGGGGTAAGAAGTAAATGCAGTGAAAAACTTCTTAATTCTTACCTCTTAGCTATATTTTTTATTACATTATGGTTACAAAAATCTTAATTCATTGACATGATAAT
Source organism: uncultured Tissierella sp. (assembly GCA_964482775.1). Taxonomy (GTDB): domain Bacteria; phylum Bacillota; class Clostridia; order Tissierellales; family Tissierellaceae; genus Tissierella_B. The sequence goes on from CAYZZR010000077.1 coordinate 2,370, forward strand.
TCTCCAAATGGTATAAATAACTTAGGCAGATTACTTAAGTTGAGGCACAAGGAGGATTATTATGAAGCGAATGTGGGTGATTATATCACTGCTATTGTTTGTTATGGCATTCAATTCATTAGCTTTTGGAGCTAATGATATTATAAATGTAAGCATGAATGGTAGTAATGTAAAGGTTAAGGAAGTTGATGTTTTAATGGATGGACAAGCTTTTATTTCAGATGTTCCATCGTTTATTTATGTTGATAGAACCTTAGTGCCAGTAAGATTTGTAGCAGAAAGCTTTGGAGCAAAAGTAGAATGGGATCAAAGTACAAAAACTGCCACAGTACTACATGAAAACAAAACAGTTAAGCTATCTATAGATAGCAACAAGGTTGTAGTAAATAATGAGACTAAAACACTAGACAAAAATTCTATACCTAAGCTTGTTACATTTGCTAACAAGGATTCAAGAACTATGGTGCCTGTAAGATTTGTTTCTGAAGTTTTAGGATATGAAGTCGGTTGGGATGAAAACAGTCAAACCCCATATATAAATTCAAATAGTGGGGATATTGAAGTTATAGAATTAAACCCAATTGTAACACCACAGCCTAATCCAGAAACTATTAATCCAACTACACCAGAGGTTCCAGCAACTACAGGAGACATCAAGAGTATAGAGGTTGTAAAGGGAAGTACTTCAAAGAACAGGATAGTTATAAAAAGTAGCCAGCCAATAAAATTTGATGATATGTTTTTACCTGACTCAAACAAATTGGTAGTTGATATTGATAATGCTAGGCTAAATACTAGTAAACAGGATGCACCTGGAGATATTAGTGTTGTAGATAATAGTTTCAGTAGAGTGACATATTCGCAATTTAGTACAAATCCATATACTACAAGAGTTGTAGTAGAGTTAAGAGAAGAACTAGACTATGATATTTATACATCTGAGGATGGAAAAACAACATATTTAACTTTTGAAGAGAATAGATTTGAAGGAATTGAGATTGATGATATAGACGGTATAGAGGGTCTAGTAATAGAGAATATGAAAAATGCCAACTATAAGGTTCTTAGTCTAAGCAATCCCTCAAGAATTGTAATAGATTTATTTGATACAAATCTTGCTCAAAAGATCTATGGATATAATCTACAAACTGGATTTATTAAGAATATAAGGGTTTCGCAATTTGCTGGTGATCCTAATTATAATTCCAATGATAGAATTGTAAGAATAGTATTAGATATTATGGATGGTGTAGATAAGCCAAATGTAGCGGTAAACATAGACGGTGATAGGCTAACTATAGTACCTGCTAAGAGTATATGGGAGTTTATAAAATATGAAAATGCAGGAACAGACAAGTTTATAACTATAAAAAACAATGATAGAACAAGTTATGATGTTGAATATGATTATTATTCCAAGATAATGAAGATTACAGTACCAAGCAAAAATACTGATTTGATTAAAAGTGTAACTGAGGTAAAGGATAAATTTATAGAATTTATTGAAATAACTGAAGACCATGATGATACAATAATATCTATATCATTTAGAAGAGAGATTGTATATGACATTTTATCTAACTCTAAAGCAGAAGAAATAATTCTTTCATTGAGAAGAGATCCAAATATAGTATATACAGATAAAACCATAGTACTAGATCCAGGACATGGTGGTAAGGATCCTGGTGCGATTTCTCCAAATGGTACAAGAGAAAAAGATGTAAATCTTAAAATAGGTTTGAAAGCCCAAAGTCTATTAGAATCATTAGGATATGATGTTATCATGACTAGAAGAGATGATACATTTGTGGATTTATATGAGAGAGCAAATATAGCAAATAGAAACAACGCAGATATATTTGTCAGTATTCATCACAACTCAACTCTAAACAATTCTATTAGAGGATTGGAAATACTATATTGTCCAAGAGGACAAGGTACAGCAAAGCTGGAAGATCAATATCCATTGGCAGAAGAGATATCTAAGAGTATTTTGGCAAGCACCGGTGGATCTGATAGAGGTATAATCCAAAGACCTGGTCTTGTTGTTATCAGAGAAACAAATATGGCTGCAATCTTAGTAGAGGTTGGATATTTATCGAACAGTGCTGACGAAGCACAGATAGTAAATGATGCATATCAAAATAAAGTAGTGGAAGGCATCATAAAAGGGATACAAAATTACTTTGAAATATATTAAAATAAAGGGAAGGGATACCTTCCCTAAAATTTTTTGAAAGGAGCCCATGAATGGAATTGCTATTAGGCTATGCAATGATTTTTATGTTTAGAGTAGTAGATGTTACCTTAACAACTATTAGAACATTGATGGTAGTGCAGGGAAGAAAGGTTCAAGCAGCTATGATTGGTTTTTTCGAAGTTGGAATCTATATAACTGCCTTAGGAAAGGTGGTTAGCGGATTAGATAATCCATTAAATCTTTTAGCATACTGTGCAGGATTTGCATGTGGTAATTATGTTGGGATTACTATTGAAAATAAAATTGCTCTAGGGAATTTAAGTGCTCAAATAATATTAAAAACAGCAGAAAATCACGATTTAGTAGATAAATTAAGAGAATCAGGTTTTGGTGTGACTATAATTCAAGGAGAAGGTATAAATGGGCCTAAAGAGGTATTAAGTGTTGCATTAAACAGAAAAGATTTAAACAAGCTTAGAATAACAATAAATGAATTTGAGAAAGATGCTTTTGTAACTGTTAATAGCATTAACCCTATAAGTGGTGGCTACTTTACTTCGATTAAAAAATAAGTACTTCCTCAAGCTTTTATTCATAGTCTGATAACCTTTCTAATATACTAATACTAGTATTAATATAGGGGGGTTATTTATGATTAATAAAAGAGTTTTGATATTCGGATTAATTGGGGTTTTAGTGTTGTCCTTTTTAGCTATCGGTAAAAAATTGATTACAAAGGATGTGTCTCAAGTAGCTGAAGAAATAGAATTTATTAGCTCTGATGATACAATATTAGAAATCCTTGAAGAAGATGGAATGAGAAAAACTGTTCTATATTTTCAAGATGAAGAGGGATATTTAGTTCCTGTTATGAGAAGAATACCTTGGGAGGAAGGAATTGCAAGACTTACACTTAGCAATATGGTTGACTCTCCAGAATTGAGAGAAGCATTGGATACGACTGGTTTGTTACCTCTAATACCATCTGGTACTGAAATAAAAGGTATGGCAATTGATCCAGTTACTGGCTTATGTAAGGTGGATTTTACTGCTGAAATTCAAAACAAAGAAAGCAAAAAAGATGAAGAAAATCTAATTAAGGGTGTAGTATATACATTGACTGAATTTCCTGCTGTAAAAGAAGTTCAAATTTTAGTTGAAGGTAAGGAAGTAGATGTATTGAAACATGGCACAAAAATTGATGGAACTCTAAGCAGAAAAGACATAAATTTGTTAGGTAAATTAGAAGATGGAAGATCAAACGTTGTAGTATATTACAAAGGTAGCAATGAATCTGACTTCGAATATTTTGTTCCGGTAACTATTCCTACTCTAGCACCAGTATCAAATGTATATACTGCTTTAGACGTTTTATTCGAAGGTCCACCTGCAGATTCGAAATTGTCTTCTGACATACCTAGTGACGTGAATTTTCAAGGAGTAGAAATAAAAGAGGGAATTGCTTATGTTGACATTAATTTAGGCGCAGAGAGCCTTCTAACAAAGGAAACCACTATAGACAACATCATTAAAAACATCGGCTTGACTCTAAGCGAATTTGATGATATCAATTCTGTTGAAGTTCTAGTAGATGGTGAAATAATAAATTCAGCTATTCCAGTATTTGCAAATGAATACTAGAAGTTGTGAACTAAGAGCTTGACTTAATTAATAATTAAAGTAATTTATATGTAGATTCCTTAAGAAGATTGGTTTGGCTCATTTGTGCCTGTCATTCCGAGCTTGCGAGGAATCTGTTTTTTGTTTTTTTGACTTGTGAATTGTGAATTGGATAAATCTTTGATAGAATGTAGGTAGATTGGAGAGATAAGAATGAGAATAAACAATAGAAAGTTTGATGAACTAAGAGAAGTAAAAATAACTAGAGATTATCTGATGCATCCATATGGTTCAGTATTAATAGAAATGGGAAACACAAAAGTAATATGTACTGCAATGGTTGATGAAAAAGTACCTCCCTTTTTGAAAGGAACAGGTACTGGTTGGATTACCTCAGAATATTCCATGTTACCTGGTTCAACAGGAACAAGAAAACTAAGGGATTCAACTAGAGGCAAAATAGATGGAAGAAGTCAGGAAATTCAAAGGTTAATAGGTAGGTCCTTGAGAACAGTAATTGATTTTAAAAAGATTGGTGAGAGGACTATTTGGATTGACTGTGATGTAATACAAGCTGATGGTGGAACCAGGACTGCATCCATAACTGGAGCTTTTATAGCGTTAACAGATGCGCTTTACAAGTTACATAAACAAGGACTGATAAAGGAGATGCCAATAAAAAATTATGTAGCAGCAATCAGTGTTGGCATAGGTTCTAATGGACCAATACTAGATTTATGCTATGAAGAAGATCACGTAGCCTTAGTAGATATGAACGTTGTAATGACTGATAAAGGTGATTTTATCGAAGTGCAAGGAACTGGAGAAAATTCATCATTTTCCAGAATAGAATTGAATAGGCTTTTGGATTTAGCCCAAAAAGGGATTAGTGAATTGATTGAATTACAAAAAGAATCATTAGGTGAAATAGACAAATTAATAGGTATCAAGGGGTAGAAATATGGAAAAAAGGAAACTAATTGTATCAACAGGAAATCAACATAAAGTAATAGAGATTAGAGAAATTCTTAAGAATTTGGATATTGAAGTATTGTCAAAAAATGATATAGTCATTGAAGCTTTTGATGTAGTTGAGGATGGAAGAACCTTAGAAGAAAATAGTATCAAGAAGGCTCAGGTCTTAGCCTCTAAGGTGGATTATATGGTAATAGCTGATGATTCTGGACTCTTTGTTGACGCCCTTGATGGAGAGCCGGGGGTATATTCTTCTAGATATGCTGGTGAAGAGGGGAATGATTTAAAGAATAATGAAAAGCTAATTTATTCCTTAAAGGACATTAAAAATAGAAAAGCTGCTTTTAAAACGGTGATTGCATTGATAAGTGAGGATAAAAAACTCTACACAGTTGAGGGAGTATGTGAAGGTGAAATATCATATGAAGCAAAAGGACTCAAGGGATTCGGATATGATCCTTTATTCATACCAGATGGTTATGATAAGTCTTTTGCTGAGCTTGGAGAAGAAATAAAAAACAAAATCAGCCATAGATCTAAAGCTTTAGTTAAGCTTAAAGAATTATTGAAAACAGATTTTAATAAATAGGATAAAATAGATAGTTGCAGAATGTAATTTTAGAATTATCCACAGAAAATAGATTAGAATTGATGAAGATATTGAATTGTCAACAGAAAAAGGGCATAGAAAAACAGGGGTTAAGCCTAACCCTTTAAAATCTGTATTCAGATGATTTAAATTAAGCTATTAAAGATTTTATGGCAAGTGGATTATCATAGTTCTTAGTCTTAAATATTAGAATAAAAGAAATTAGCTGTGAAATACAAGCAAGTAAAATATCTGATTTTAAAGATGTAGTATTTCTAACTCTTGATGATTTGATTTGAATAAAATTCTTAATCTGGCAAATAGCCCTTTCACAGATAGTTCTTAGTTTAAATAGCATAATCCATTTTAGGCTATCTCTTGGCATCGAAGTATTAAATCTGTAATTATGATGAACAGTAATTTGCTTGACTCTACCCATCTTGGATGGAGTACAAGGATTTTCGCAATTGAGAGAATATGTGGTTGTACCATCAGAACAGACTTTCAACGTCTTTGGACATATATACTTTATTCTATCAGCCCTACCTTTTTCACGAGTTATACCATCATAAATCATAGGTAAAGAAGAATCAGTTGGGCAAAGTGGTACTCCTACTTCGTTAAAACCAGGCTGTGGTAAACCAGGTGATTTACGTGGATTTAAAGCGATAATGGGCATGATATTTTTTTCATGAAGATATGCATAATTATCATCAGCATCAAATCCAGCATCTCCTAAGAAATATTTATAGGAGAAGACAGGATGCAGCTGAAAAAAGGTTTCTAAGCTTGGAATCAAGGATTTTGCATCATAGGAATCCTTAACATCTTGGGGTCTTAAATCTTGATCGAGGGTGTTATCTGAATTAAAGAAATTAACATTTCTAACAACACCAAGAGCATTGGTAGAGATAATACATTTTTGAAAGTATCCAAAATGTCCATTAAGATAAGCTAGTTTTGCATCTGGATTAGAAGAAGCAGACTTAGGCATTTGACCTTGAGCATACTTTTCGATATCAAAATTTAGATTTGACTTATCTTTAGCGAAAAACTTGAAATAGGTTTTAGCTTTACGTAGTTGAGATTGATAGTATTTAGGATTATTCTCGATGACATAAGCTTCAAATCCAGTGGTATCAGTGATTAATATAGATGCTAAAAAGGGATTGATTTCCTTAGAAATCTGCTCAGTTACATCGACAAGGTTATTGAATAAATCATTTAAACTTTCTAGGTAGTTATCTTTAAACCTTGAAAATTGAGACTTATGAGGAACCTTGAGGAATCCACAAAATTGACGCATTTCAGAAGATATATGTAGCAATGAAATTAATAGCTCTATAGAGGGTATGGCTAGTATATTTTTGAGAATAAATGCGTAAATCATGGATTCTAAAGTAAAATCTCTTTTAGTACCAAAATGAGCATAATATTTTTTGTAAAAGGAAAAAGGAATATAATCACTAATATTAATGAATTGATCTAATAAATTAAGCAAATTGTTTTGATTTTGATTATAAAATTTATCAAAGTCAGTAGAAATGTCACAAAGATTTAATTGTTTAGCTGAAACTGGCATAGGGTTCTCCTTTCTTTATTCATTTTGAGTTATACACATCTAGTTAATGAATATATACCCAAAATGGGGGGAATCCAGCCGTTTTAATATATAAAAATGTAGTATTAATGCGAGTTGTAGAGTTCTGCAACGAGCT
>CAYZZR010000078.1:0-9437 GCA_964482775.1 uncultured Tissierella sp.
ATTTCATATCAAAATGGATTAAATCAGATAATATTTGGTTGAATAGAATATCTATCATATTCCAATTAAAGTACAAAGAGAAAACAGACACTGAATTTTTAAGTAAAGCTATTAAATATAATTCACAAAGCGCAGAATTTTTCGTAGATAAAGCCATTGGATGGGCCTTAAGGGAATATTCTAAAACAAATAAGGAATGGGTAAGAGATTTTATAGAGAGCAATGAGCTCTCTAAGTTAAGTATAAGAGAAGGTAGTAAATATATAAAAAATTAAGATGAAGGGTATAGTATTTAAGCATTAGGATTATACTAGTAACAAAAAAATAGTGGCGACCAAAGGTCGCCACTATTTTTTCCACCTATATTTTTATTTGGAATTATCTCTCTAATGAGATATAATTAGATTAGTTAGGATGGTGGAGAAATGGATTTTTTAGCTGGACTTAATGATAGACAAAAAGAAGCGGTTCTTCATACAGAAGGACCTTTACTTATTATGGCTGGTGCTGGGTCGGGTAAGACAAGAGTTGTAACCCACAAGATAGCTTACTTGATTGAAGAGCAGAATGTTTTTCCTGGGAATGTATTGGCTATAACATTTACCAACAAGGCTGCTGCCGAGATGAAGAGTAGAGTAGCAGATTTATTAAATATGGATGTAGGTCATATGTGGATGGGAACCTTCCACTCTATTTGTGTTAGGATTCTAAGACGAAATATAGATAAAATCGGTTATGATAAAAGCTTTACTATTTATGATAGAGATGACCAAATAACCTTGATCAAGGAATGTATAAAAGAAGTAAATGTAGATAAGGACATGTACAAGGAATCAAGTTTGCTTGCAAGAATTTCTTCCTTTAAGGATTCACAAATCGATCCAGATACTTTTATAAATGAGAATTACAAGGATTTCAAGGAAAGAAATGTAGGAGAGATTTATGCTTTATATCTTAAAAAATTGAAATTTTATAATGCATTGGATTTTGATGATTTGATAATTAAAACTGTTGAATTATTAAATGAAAACCCTGATATTTTGGATTATTATCAACAAAAATTCCAGTATATATTTGTAGACGAATACCAAGATACCAATAAGATACAATATAGACTAGTAAAGCTATTGTCTGGTCAAAGTAAGATTATATGCGTTGTAGGTGATAGTGACCAGAGCATTTATTCATGGAGACAAGCTGACATATCTAATATATTGGATTTTGAAAAAGATTTCCCAGGTGCTAAGGTAGTATTGTTGGAACAAAATTATAGATCTACTCAAAAGATTTTAAACGTTGCCAACAAAGTTATTGTGAACAATACAGAGAGAAAAGATAAGAATCTTTGGACAGATAATAAAGAAGGGGACAATGTATTTTATGAGCAATGTGAGTACTCTGAGGGAGAAGCATTTTTTGTAGCAAAGAAAATTCATGAGTTCATATATAATGGCTACAAGCCTTCTGATATTGCCATTCTTTATAGAACCAATGTCCAATCTAGAACATTTGAAGAGGTTTTTGCCACTGAGGGATTACCATATAAAATTGTTGGCGGCTTAAGATTCTACGATAGAAAAGAAGTAAAGGATCTTATTGCATATTTGAAATTCATACAAAACCCTAATGATAACATTTCCTTAAAAAGAATCATTAATACACCAAAAAGAGGTATAGGTAATGCTAGTATCGAAAAGATTGAGCTATATGCCCAAGAAAATGATGATTCCTTGTATGGTGTTATACTTTCCATAGATGATGTTCCTGGATTGTCAGCCAGAGCAAAAAATAGTATCAAACCTTTTGTGGATTTAATGAATAGATTTATGGCAATGAAGGAAATAATGGGAATTAAGGACTTTATTGAAGAAGTTATAAATTCTGCTGGATTGGTTCAAGAATTGGAAAAGGAAAATACTATTGAAGCCAAGACCAGAATTGAAAATATTAGGGATTTTCTATCTGTAGCCTTGACCTATGAAGAGAAAAATGAAGGATCAACTATGGAGGATTTCTTATCAAGCGTATCATTGTTATCAGATATGGACAAAACAGTTGATAGTGACAATCTTATAACTATGATGACAGTACATAGTGCAAAGGGCTTGGAGTTCCCGATTGTATTTTTAGTAGGCATGGAGGAAGGTCTATTCCCTATTTCTAGATCCTTTGATAGTGACAAAGATATGGAAGAGGAAAGAAGACTTTGCTATGTAGCAGTTACTAGAGCTGAACAACAACTTATAATAACCAATGCCAAAAAGAGAACAATTTATGGTAATACAAACTTTACTATGCCTTCAAGGTTTCTTTCTGAAATGGGAGATACTATCGAAGAGAAGGTTACTAGAAAATTCGTAAAAACTACTAGTAGTGATTTAGTAAGACATGAAGAAAAGCTTGTTAACATTCTAGACTTTAATGAATCTAATTATATTACCAAGAATCCAATTATTAGAAATACAGAGGATTTAGGCATAAGCATAGGAAGTAAGGTAAAGCATAAAAAATGGGGTATTGGAATGGTTGTAATGATAAAAGCAAGGGATGATGGGGACAAGGAGTTAACTATTGCTTTTGATAAAGAAGGATTGAAGAAGCTACTACAATCTTTAGCACCAATTACTGTTGTGAAGGAGGACTAGATTAGTTTGAACCATGAAGCAAGAATTAAAGAATTGATTGATATCATTGATGATTTGAATTATAGCTACTATACTCTAGATTCTCCAAAGGTAAGCGACAAGGAATATGATGCTTATTATGATGAATTAACCCGACTAGAGAATGATACAGGTTATATTCTAAACTATTCTCCTACTCAGAGAGTTGGAGGAAATATACTAGATAAATTTGAAAAGCATGTACATCTAGGTAAACTATGGAGCTTAGACAAGAGTCAAAGCTATGAAGAACTTAAAAGTTGGGATATAAGAGTTAGAAAATCTATAGCTGATTACAATAGTGATGCTGACCAGAAGCTTCCGGACCCAACATATATTCTAGAATATAAATTTGATGGACTTACTGTAAATTTAACCTATAAGGATAAGCTGCTAGTACAAGGAGCCTCTAGAGGTAATGGGTCAATTGGTGAAGGAATTTTAGAACAACTAAAAACTATAAAATCTATACCACTTAGAATAGATTTTGAAAATACTATAGAGATTCAAGGGGAAGGACTCATGCCTTTATCTTCACTTGAAGACTACAACAAAACTGCTATAGAACCACTGAAAAATGCTCGAAATGCAGCAGCTGGAGCCCTTAGAAATCTGGATCCTAAGGTAACTGAAAAAAGAAATTTGGCAGCTTATTTTTACAATGTAGGATATGTGGAAGGTAGAAATTTTGCTACTCATCTTGATGTACTTCAATTTTTAAAAGATAACAAATTTCCTGTATATCCATATGTGAAAAGCTTTGACAATATAGAGGATTTAATTGAAGAGATTGGGGACAATGAGAGCAATAGAGCCAACCTTGATATTTTAACGGATGGAATGGTTATAAAGATAAATGATATTAGAACTAGAGAGGTACTTGGTTATACCAACAAATTTCCAAGATGGGCTATAGCCTTCAAGTTTGAAGCTGAGGAGGTTAGCACAAGACTTCTTGAAGTTCAATGGAATGTAGGAAGATCTGCAAAGGTAACTCCTACAGCTATATTGGAACCGGTAGATATTGGTGGCGTAACTGTAAAAAGAGCAACCTTAAACAATTATGATGATATAGAAAGAAAAGGTGTAAGATTAAATTCTAGAGTTCTTATACGCAGGTCCAATGATGTTATCCCTGAGATATTGGGTGCTTTAGATACAGAGGAAGAAACATATTTGATTGAAAAGCCTACTCATTGCCCATCCTGCAATAGTGAGCTTATACAAAATGGAGTTCATATATTTTGTCCAAATTCAATATCATGTAAGCCACAATTAGTTTCCAGACTGGTACATTTTGCAAGTCGTGATGCAATGAATATAGAAGGCTTAAGTGAAAAGACTGTTGAGAAGCTGTTAGAAGAACTAAATATCAGGGATCTTCCTGAAATCTATGAGATAAAGTATGAAGATTTAGTCAAACTAGAAGGTTTTAAGGATAAAAAGAGTCGAAATCTCATAGATGCAATCGAAAAGAGTAAGAATGTTAGCCTAGCATCATTTATATATGCCTTAGGGATTTCAAATGTTGGTATTAAGACAGCTAACGATTTAGCCGATAAATTTAAAGGCCTTGAAAATATTAAAAAAGCCACATATGAGGAATTGATAAATGTAGGAGATATTGGTGATATAATTGCTAATAGTATCTTAGAGTTTTTCCAAGATGAAAAGATATTGGAAGGTTTGGATAAACTTCTAAGTGAAGGGGTTACTCCTTTTTTTGAAGAGTTAGTCATAGAAGAGTCGATCTTTACTGGTAAAACAGTGGTCATTACTGGTACAATCGAGGGCTTGTCAAGAAATGAAATCAAGGATATAGTAGAAAAAAAGGGCGGTAAGGTATCCGGCTCAGTAAGCAAGAAGACGGATTTTGTAATAGTAGGTGAAGATGCGGGTTCTAAGTATGATAAGGCAGTAGAACTTGGAATTGAAATTATAAATGAAGAAAGACTAAAGGGGATTTTATAGAAAGGGGTTTTATGATGATTACTAAAGACGAAGTAATGCATATAGCAGATATTGCTATGCTTAATTTCTCTGAGAAGGATATTGATGTATTTACTGAAAAATTTTCTCAGGTTTTAAGCTTTGTTGAAACCATAAGTGAAGTTGATACTGAAAATGTTGAGCCGACATATCAAATAAATGATGATGCAGGGGCATTGAAGGACTATGAGGAAAATCAAGTATTGACTCGTGATGAGGTGCTTCAAAATACTGTTGAGCATCAATATGGCTATTTCAAGATTTTAAAAGTAGTAGAATAAAAGGGGGAAAACCTATGGAATTAACGAGTCTAAAAGCTTGGGAAATGAAGGATAAGCTATCTAAAGGAGAAATATCAAGTAGGGAATTAGTTGAAGCTCATATAAAGAGAATAGATGAAGTTGAACCAAATATAAATGCATTTATAACATTAGATAGAGAAGGAGCTTTAAAAGAGGCTGATAGAATAGATGCAAAGATAAGGAATAATGAAAGATTAGAGGTTTTAGCTGGCTTACCTATTGGTATCAAGGACAATATTGTAACCAATGGAATGAGAACCACTTGTGCTTCTAAAATGCTAGAAAACTTTATACCTCCATATGATGCAACAGTTATAGAAAAGATTAAGAAGAATGACGGTATAATAATTGGAAAGACGAACCTAGATGAATTTGCAATGGGAGGTTCCACTGAAACATCCTATTTTGGAACAACTAAGAACCCTGTAAATTTAAATGTTGTACCAGGAGGGTCATCTGGAGGTTCAGCTGCAGCTGTTGCTTCTTTTGAAGTGCCATTGGCATTGGGTACAGATACTGGTGGATCCGTACGTCAACCAGCTAGCTATTGTGGAGTTGTAGGCATAAAGCCAACATATGGAATGATTTCTAGATATGGTGTTGTACCTATGTCAAATACATTAGATCAAGTTGGAGTATTTGGTAGGGACGTTAGAGATGCTGTACTTATGTTAAATACACTAGTTGGTCATGACAAGAAGGATGCTACTTCCTCTCAAAGGATTAGTCCAGCATTGTTAATTGATAATGATAATTCCAAGGACATAAATTTCCTAAAGGGATTGAGAGTTGCATTGCCAAAGGAATATGTTGAACTTGCGCCTTCAAATAGAAAGATTCAGGATTTGTTTGAAAATGTAGTAAAGGTTTTTGAAGAATGTGGAGCAATAATTGACTATGTATCATTGCCGCATTTAAGATACGCACTTGAAACCTATTATATAATCATGACTTCAGAGGTTAGCTCCAACTTATCAAGATTTGACGGCATAAGATATGGACATAGAGCTAAAGAATATGAAAATCTTATAGAGCTATATAGAAATTCAAGAACAGAAGGATTTGGAGAAGAAGTAAAGAGAAGAATCATGACAGGAACATATTCAGTTAGTGCTGGATATGCAGATGAACATTATAAAAAGGCATTGAAGGTAAGAACATTAATTAAAAATGATTATGATAATACCTATGCAAATCATGATGTTATATTGTCATTGACTTCAACAATTCTTCCATTTGAATTTGATTCAATAATAAACGATCCTGTCGAAATGTATAAATCAGACCTTTATACTGTTCCTGTTAATATTGCAGGCCTTTGCTCAATGTCAATACCTATGGGCAAGGTAGATGGATTGCCAGTTGGACTTCAAATTACTGGAAATAGATTTATGGAAGAAAATATCATTAAAGCTGGTTTAGGCTATGAAAGGGCGGTGCTATAATGGCTTATAGAACTATAGTTGGATTAGAAATTCACGTTGAATTAATGACAAAACATAAAATATTCTGTAACTGCCCAAATGAGTACGGAAGTGAAGCAAACACCCAAGTTTGTCCAGTATGTCTAGGTTTACCAGGAGCTCTACCTGTACTTGACAAGGAAGCTCTAGAATTTGGTATAAGAGCAGGTATTGCATTTGATGGAAAGATATCTAGAACTGTAAAAATGGACAGAAAAAATTATTTCTATTCGGATTTAACAAAAGGATATCAAATATCACAAGCTGAGTTACCTTTATGTGATGGTGGATATTTAGAAATAGAAACAGAAGATGGTACTAAAAAAATTAATTTAGAAAGAATTCATATAGAAGAGGATACAGGAAAGCAAATACATTCTGATGAAGGCGGAACTCTATTGGATTTCAATAGATGCGGTGTTCCTTTAATAGAGGTAGTTACGAAGCCTGATATGAGCTGCGCTGAAGAAGCTAGGTTATTTTTAGATAAGCTTAGAGCCACTTTAAAATACATTGGAGTTTCAAATGTAAAGATGGAGGAAGGCTCTTTAAGATGTGATGTTAATATAAACGTTGTGAATGATGAAACAGGAATGAAATCCAAGATTTCAGAGATAAAGAATCTTAACTCCTTTAAGGGAGTAGTTAAAGCTATTGAATTTGAAGAAAAGAGACATATAGCCCTATTAGAAGAAGGAAGCAATACAGAAAAGGAAACAAGGAGATGGGATGAAACAAAGGGTGAAACTATCCTTATGAGAAACAAATTTGAAGTACCTGACTATAGATTTGCTTTTGATGGAGATATACCACCAATCCATCTTTCTGAAGATTGGATAAATGAAATCGGAAGTTCATTGCCAGAGCTACCTCATGCTAAAAAAGAAAGGTTTATGAAGGATTTTGAACTATCATCCTATGATGCAGGAGTTCTTACTCAATCAAAGGAACTAGCTCTATTTTTCGAGGATACCTTAAAATATATTGATGATAGTAAACTTGTAAGCAATTGGATTATGGGGGACGTTCTTAGAAGGCTTAAGGATGATGAGTTGGAAATTGAAGATCTGAAAATCTCATCAAAGGATTTGGCGGATTTACTTGTACTAGTAAAGGATGGAAAAATCAACAACAATACTGGTAAAAAAGTATTAAAGGAAATGTTTGATACTGGTAAAGCCGCTGAGACAATAGTCAAAGAGCAAGGCTTGATTCAAATAAGTGATGAAGGTGAATTAGTTGCTATAATCGATAGGATATTATCAGAAAATGAACAATCTATTGTTGACTATAAGAATGGTAAGGATAGAGCGGTAGGATTTTTAGTAGGACAAATAATGAAGGCCTCTAAAGGAAAAGCAAATCCGCAGTTAGTTAATAAACTGTTGATTGAAAAACTAAGCAAGATGTAATAAGAACAAAATGTGATAAACATCTTGTTCCCATTCAAAGCTATCTAAAATTCATAGAGTTATCCTCAGATCTTGAGGCTAGCTCTTCTTTTTTTGCTACTTTACTTTCAAAATAAGGACAATCCTCAATAGGAGTACTTGAAGGATGTGTTGCTTCCTTTAGAGTGCATAAACCATCTTCTTCATGAAAACACTTTTCAGAGCAGAGTATCATTGAAATACCTCCTATTATTAATCTAAAAATATTTTGCCCTTATTGCTAATAAATATCCTTTAATCAAATTAATTGATAGTTTTAAAAATGTCAAAACTTTGCTATTATATACTTAAGTACAAGAGGAGGCATGAAATGGAAATAGGAAAGATACCAAATGAAATTCTTGAAAAAATAGTATTTTCAAATATAAAAAATAAGAGAAAAGAAGTTTTAGTAAGTGCTGCTATAGGTGAAGATAATGGGATTATTGATTTTGGTGATGAAGTATGTGTTGTAAGTACTGATCCAATAACAGGAGCCACAAAGGATATAGGAAGATTAGCCATACATATTTCCTGTAATGATGTGAGTACAAGTGGTGCAGAACCACTAGCGGTTTTATTGACTATACTTTGCCCTCCTGCGACTACAGAGGATGAACTAGAGGCTATAATGAAGGATGCAAATGATGCTGCAACAGAAATTAATGTAGAGATCATAGGCGGGCATACTGAGGTAACTGATAGTGTAAATAGGGTAATCATCAGTACAACGGTAATTGGTAAGCAATTTAAAAACAAGCTACCAAACCATGAAAATATAAAAATTGGAGATAAGGTAGTTATTACAAAATATATAGGAATAGAAGGAACCTCAATTATAGCAAAGGAATTAGAGGATTTACTTCTAGATAAATTAGGACCTGAAAAAATTCAAGAGGCTAAAGATTTTGATAAGATGCTAAGCGTGGTAAAAGAAGGTATAATGGCAGGAAAGCACAATGCCAAGTATATGCATGATATTACAGAAGGTGGGGTTTATGGAGCTCTTTGGGAAGCCTCAATGGCAACAAAAAAAGGAATAATAGTTTATGAGGATTTGATACCTATTATGGATATTACTAAGGAAATATCTGAAATTTTAAACATAGATCCATATAGATTGATTTCTAGTGGAAGTATGCTAATGATTATTAGTGAAGAGGATTTAGATTTGCTTAACAATGACTTAGAGGAATTTAGCATCAAGGCAACAGCAATAGGTGAAATTACTGAGTCTGGTATCAAATATATAAAAGATGGAGTAAAAGCTGATATATCTTCTCCTGGAAGTGATGAGCTTTATAGGGCCTTAAAATCAGTGAATAATTAATATTAAATTGGGAATAAAAATAATATCTTGACAGTGATATTTTTGACTGATATCATCATATTATCAAGATGAATAAAAGCTCATATATGTTCCATAATTTGGTTGGAACGTCTCTATTAAATGACCATTAATCATTTAGCTATGAGCGAAAGTGTACCTAGGGTTCCGGAATTTATTTCGCTGGTCCAAGCGGTACAGATACTATTTAGTATTACACCGAAGGGATAAAAGCCCAGTCGGGTAGGTTTCGCTTCCTACCC
>CAYZZR010000079.1:0-9343 GCA_964482775.1 uncultured Tissierella sp.
AGGGTGTTGTAGCAGCAGAGATGCCTGCTGAGTTTCATCTAGAGGCTCTAAAGGCACAGGCTATTGCGGCAAGAACTTATGCTGTGAGTCGAACTTTACTTTATCCAAATGGTCATCCTGACCACAAAAAGGCATCAATTTGCAAAGGGATTCATTGTCAGGCCTACTTATCCTTAAATGAATTAAAACAAATCCATGGGGAAGGTTGGGTAGATAATTATTGGGATAAGATTGAGGAATCGGTGGATTCAACCAAAGGATTGCTTCTATATTATGAGGGAGAGGTTGTAGAGCCTTTATATCATTCTACTAGTGGAGGAATTACAGAGGATTCTATAAATGTATTTTCTGCTGATAAACCATATTTGAAGTCTGTAATTAGCCCATATGAGGAGGATTCACCAAAATACAAATCTATCATAACATTATCCGATGAGGAATTTATATCTAAAATAAATAGCCGTTTTCCAGATGCTTATCTTTCTAAGGAAAATTTTTATGAAAAGATAAAGCTAATTGAAAAATCAGATAGTGGAAGAATTAAAAAGTTAGCCGTAGGCAATCAGATAATCGATGGAAGAGAGCTTAGAGAATTGTTTACTTTAAATTCTACAAATTTTACAATTACTTATGATAAAAAATTAAGCATTATTGATATTGTTACCTACGGTTATGGCCATGGTGTTGGAATGAGCCAATGGGGTGCAAATGGCATGGCTAAAAACGGAAGCGACTGTGAAAGTATATTAAAACATTATTATACAGATATAGAAATACGATAAATAATAATACGATAAGAGAAATCTTGTCGTATTTTTATTTATGACCTAACCCGATTTGTGCAACAAATCGATGGTAGGTCAAACGCAACGAACACCAAATTTGCACGACCAAAGGGAGTGAAAAAATTTGAGTTGTGAGACTGCGACTTATTAAATTAGCATAGTGAGCAAATGACTACATTTTTATTATTGTTTTCCCCTTTCTATATGTATGGATTTCTACTATGTGGAAATAATATTTACTAATGGAGGTGGAACGATGAAAAATAAGATGAAAATGTTCCTTAAGCAAAATGGATTTTTACTCATACTTTTTATTGGTGTCTGTGTAGTTGCAGTTGGAACCTTACGAATTGCAACTATGAACCTAAAGGTATCAGAGGATTTAAAGGATGAGGACTTAGTGATTCTTGAAGAAATCAAAGATGCTCCTGAGGATAAGACTAATGAGAATATTGAGGTTTCAGCCTTGGATAAGCCAATAATAAATGATGAAAATACACAGGTTGAAACCCCGGAAGAAGTAGCAGTAGATATTATAGCGGGACAAGACACTAATTTAGCTGAGGCAATGGTAGAAGAGAAAGAGATTGTTGCAGAGATTGGTGAGGCAGCAAGTGAAGAAGAGCTAGAGTATATTGATGACTTCGAAGATGAAGAAGTTCAAATCGTTACAAACAAGCCTATAGAACTTTTGCTACCAGTAGAAGGTGAAATAATAGCTGACTTATCAATAGAAAGTTTAGTATATTCCAAGACTTTAGATGAATGGAGAAGTCACAATGGGATTGATATTAAGGCCAAAGCTGGGACAAAGGTAGTGGCTCCCCTTGATGGAACTATAAAAGAGGTTTTTACTGATGACTTATGGGGGATAACTATAATTATTGATCATGGGGATGGTTTAGAATCTAAGATATGTAATTTAGGAACCAAGGAAATTGTTAAAGCTGGAATAAGCGTTAAAAAGGGTGATTACATTAGCACTGTAGGTAATACAGCCACTATTGAGATGTCGATGGATGAACATATACATTTTGAAGCAAGTAAAGATGGTAAAATAATCGATCCACGTTCTATAACTAACTGAAAAAGCATAAGTATTTAATAAAAGTCCCAAAATCAAAGGGGGTTAAGCATGTGAAGGATTATATAGAGGAAAGAGCTTTAGAGATTGCAAGATACATACTAGATGAAGGTGCTACAGTTAGGCAGGCTGCAAGTATATTTGGAGTCAGCAAAAGCACCGTTCATAAGGATGTAACTGAACGTCTCCCAAAGATAAACCCTCTTGTGGCATCTATGGTAAAGCAAGTTCTAGAAACGAATAAGGCTGAAAGACATATCAGAGGTGGTAAAGCTACAAAAATGAAATATGATGCAATTAAGGCATAAAGGTCCATTTATATGGACCTTTAATTTTTTATGACCTAACCCAGCGAACGCTAGTGAGTTGTAGGTAGGTCAAACGCAATGAGCACCAAATCTATGTGAGTGTAGCGAGCAAATAGATTTGAGTTGCGAGACTGCGCTATCACAATATTAATATACTTAGGACTAAACTTTTAAAAAAAACAGGCTTATATACAATGATTATGTTATAATACAATTATTGTGTGATAATTTGAAAATATTTTTATTAAAAAGAAGGATTTTGTAAATTTGTGTAGAATAGGTTAAGGGTATGACCTAATATAGGACAGAGTCATTACATATTTAGAAATTTATTTTGATAGGCTAAGGTCTATCTTAAAATAGCTAAAATTGATAAAGGGGGATTTACATGGGGGCTTTAAGGGCTGATGTTGGAATAGACTTAGGGACAGCAAGTATTTTAGTCTATGTTAAAGGAAAAGGAATAGTATTACAGGAGCCTTCTGTTGTAGCAATTGATCAACATACAAATAAATTTTTGGCTGTAGGTGAAGAAGCAAGAAAGATGCTTGGTAGAACACCTGGGAATATAATCGCATTGCGTCCCTTAAAGGATGGAGTTATATCTGATTATAATATTACTGAAAGAATGCTAAAGTATTTCATCCAAAAAGCTCTAGGTAAAATGATATTTAGACCTAGACTTATAGTATGTGTTCCTAGTGGAGTAACAGAAGTTGAGAAGAGAGCAGTAATTGATGCTAGTAATGAGGCTGGAGCAATAAAAACATATCTTATTGAGGAACCCATTGCTGCAGCTATTGGAGCTGGTTTAGATATTACTGAGCCTGAAGGGAATATGATTGTTGATATTGGGGGTGGCACTACTGATGTTGCAGTTATTTCACTAGGGGGCATGGTTATAAGTAAATCCATAAAAGTAGCTGGTGATGACTGTGATGAAGCAATAACTAGGTATATAAGAAAAAAATATAACATGATGATTGGTGAAAGATCAGCTGAAACTTTAAAGGTAAATGTTGGATGTGCATATCCACCTGAGCAAGAAAAATATATGGAAGTCAAGGGTAGAAATTTGCTTACAGGGTTACCTATGAATGTAGAAGTATCTTCTACTGATATGCTAGAAGCCTTAAAAGAAGCTATTCAAGAGATTATAGAGGCGGTTCATGAGGTCTTAGAAAATACTCCTCCTGAGTTAGCTGCTGATATTAGCAACAGAGGTATTTTGATGACTGGTGGAGGGGCAATGCTTTATGGATTGGACAAGCTAATTCAAAAGACAACAGGTATAGATACAAGAGTTGCCGATAATCCTGTTGAATGTGTAGCTATAGGAACAGGGAAATCATTAGATTGGGTAGAAGTTTTAGAAAAGTCTAGCCAAGAAAATCAAAGATCTAGATTAAGATAAGGAAAAAAATCAGGAGTCTAAATGACTCCTGATTTTTTTATGCTAAATATTGATTTCTATTTGCCGGCTGAAATCTTAGGTCTAGGATAGATGCTATCCATAGTGTAAGTGATTTCACTACCGTTCACAACAAATTCTATAACTGATATATTATAAATATCTTCTGCTTTTGATAATGGTTTGTTATTTATTTCTATATATCTTATTCCATCGATTAATTCTGAAGCAGTTTGATTGCTTCCTTGTACCACAAAAATATTTTTTCCTCTTTTGTTAGCTTCTAAAAGCTTTTCGTGAAGAAGCTCTGCTTCTAGGGTATCTGTAAATCCATTAGTTCCAAATAAAGGATTTGATAAGAAGACTACTATATTGTTTTCATTTATTGTTTCCAAATCATTGATTAGATTCATCCATTGACTTGAATCTGTAGCTCTGATTCCATTTTTTGAGGAATTCAAATTTATAAACATCAAATCTTGGTATTTTTCTAAGGTATATGCATTAGATGTGCTTATTGCAGAATAGTTATTCAATCCCGCTGCAAATTCCTGTGACATGCCATTAAGCAATACTGATTTATTATTTTTCATTATTCTAGATTTAAGCATAGATGTAGCATCATATCCAACTAATTGATTAAGACCCTTAGGCTCTACTGCAACTATAAAGGAGAATCCATTTTGAGCAAGATCTTTTTTAATTTGTAATTCATCCTTTATTTGGGATGGAGTAGGTAAAACCATATTCCCTATGGAGGATGGATAATAAGCTGACAATCCATCTAACAATATTTGACCAGATGGTTTTTTGATACTGTCAGTTTCTGCTACATAGATTTTTTCTAAAGTAAGAGGATACTTTACTCCATTAGGTATATTTGTCATCAAATATTGCCAATCCGTAAAGTCAACGGTCTTTTTAAGGTCTACTAGATATTCTTTACCGCTTGCATCCTTAAGGCTTGCCCTCAACCAAGTTCCACTTCCGTCGCCCTTTACCCAAAGACCTATCTTTTTAGGGAAGCCGGTCATTGATAATCCACTAGTTCCATTTGAAGAAAAGCTTGCATAAGCTGCACGAGTATTTTCTCCATTGGTAAAATCATAGTTCAGAGCCACGCTTGCAGCACCATCATGAGCTTCGCTGCTCAAGGCTACAGAACCCGTAACTATTTGAGGGTATCCAGAAAAGCTAATTCCTTCCAGAGTTTCAAAACCACTTACTGAAATGGCTTGGGAGCCTACAGATACTAAAATATTCTCTAAGCTATTTCCAACCATAGCAGATATGGCTCCACCCTTAGCTTGGTCTGTACTATAGAAAACTCCTTTGCTTATTGTTCCGATATCACCAAGTATATTAAATACAATATCTTCTAAATAAATTTTTGCTTGTATTCCATTTTTATCCTTACCATAAAAGTTGCCTAAATTAAATTGACTATTTATATCTACATTAACATTAGTAGTCTTAGTAACTAGGTCAACAACTGGTCCCAGTACCTCTATATCCATAGAGACGCTTATGTCATCATATCTTGCAGTGACTTTACCTTTTCCTTCACTAGTTGCCTTAAGCTTATTGCCTGTGATTATACCTTCGATATCTTCTAGAGAAAACTCGATTTCATTATCATCTAAGTCTATAGGATTGTGATTTTTATCAAAGCCTTTAACAGTAAAATTTCTACTTGTATCTATAAACATCTTCTTATCATCTGTACTTATTTTAAGGTAAGATAGGTCTTCTACGGGAGCGTTAGAAAATACTCCAACTGCATTTACTACCAATCTTTCGCTACCTTCGGAAAGCTTATTCACTATAGTAGCATTTTCTTCATCTATAGGCTTTATAGCCATAGCTGTTGAACCGCCACCATCAAGATTTATAGCATTATATGCTCCTAATTCCTTTAAAATAGAGCCAAACATTTCTTGACTAACACCAACAAAGGATGTATCACGTCCATCTATTGTAACCAAAATTAGTTCTGTACTATCTATGTTTACGCCGATTCCAGTACGAGGATGATTGCCACTAACAATCATATCTGTTGAGGATACTTGACCGTTTTTTAGTATTATACTTCCGCCACCAATAGCAAATTTTATACCTTCAACATCAGGTACTGTAGCTAATTCTAAGTCTAATCTGTCACCAATATTTAAATTGTTTAAAATTTGATTTTTAGATGAAAGTACATAACCATTACCATCTTGAGGAATGCTAAATGCTTGTCCTCCTATGCGTTTATCCATAACAACTTCATCAATGACAAGTATCTCTACAAATTCATTATTAAATTTGTTACCAAATGATTCCTTGCCCCAGTGCTTGTTCAATAGCACCACATTATCATAATATGTGGAGATTTTATTTACTAAGCTTATGTTTATCTGTGAGTTTGTGTTCAAGTTCGTTACTACCATTTTTCTATCTAAGTAATCAACGCCTGCATTGTTTGAATTTGATATATAGAATGTTGGCAAAGCTTGATCTAAGGTTCTAGGTGAAGAAATCATTTCACCATCATTTATCATAGCGCCAAGAGTACTAGGTAAGGGTTGATAATTGAAAAAGTCTCCATTTATGGCTGCAATAGCCCCACTCTTTTCAACCATCTTACTAACCTTGTCCCTATTTGGAATACCATCTGGATTAAATAATCCTTTAAGCTCAGTATATTGGTCAGATAAATCAACTCTAATAACATTGATGTTCCACCAGCCTAGATTTGTAAAGCGCCTGATTTGCTCATATACAACCCCTGAGGATAGATTCTCGGAGCTAGTAGTTTCATATATTAATTGGGGTATAGTAAGCGATGTATTATTAGCAAATGAAGGACTTGAAGTGAAGATTGTCGCTGCAGCTAATAATGATAAGAAGACTTTTTTAGTATTTTTTTTCATTAAATCACCTCTCTAATTTTTAATTACAGTTATGTTTATTATATAGATTTTATATCTCAATAGGGTTACAAATACATTACAAGTTGATTAAAGAAGGGAATGCTAAATTAATTTAGATATTATCCTAATTTCTAAGTGATTGGTACTTGCAAATTTGTGAGAATGAGTATATAATAGACATTAGTCAATTAGTGGTTAAGAAGCTTAAAAAGAGTTAAAAGATTAAGTGAAAAATAAATAAAAAAACACTTGCTTTTTTTCTGAGAATCGCTTATACTATAATAGTTGACAAAAAATATGTCGGGGTGTAGCGCAGTTTGGTAGCGCACGTGGTTTGGGACCATGGGGCCGGGGGTTCAAATCCTCTCACCCCGACCATTAAAAAAGAACTTGAAGAAATTCAAGTTCTTTTGTTTTTTTCTATACATTATCTAAAAATATTTGACTATCAAGTAGTCCTATGATATCATTAATTAAAATTGAAAAAAAGTCTTAATGCCTTATTAAGAGTGATGGAGGGAATGGGCCCTATGATATCCGGCAACCTTGTAATAACAAAGGTGCTAAATCCCACAGAATTTATTCTGGAAGATGAGGCGATGAAAATCGTACGCCTTTCCTTTTGGATTGGTGTTTTTTATTGC
Organism: uncultured Tissierella sp.; assembly: GCA_964482775.1. Classification (GTDB taxonomy): domain Bacteria; phylum Bacillota; class Clostridia; order Tissierellales; family Tissierellaceae; genus Tissierella_B. The sequence goes on from CAYZZR010000079.1 coordinate 7,148, forward strand.
ATAAAGGCATAAGCAAATAAGATTTAAATTAGGAGGAAAAAAATGAAAAAATGGTTATTTACTTCTGAGTCAGTTACAGAAGGACATCCAGACAAGGTTTGTGATGCAATTTCAGATTCTATACTGGATGCAATTTTAGAAAATGATCCAGAAGCAAGAGTTGCATGTGAGACTGTAGTTACTACAGGATTGATCTTAGTTGCAGGTGAAATCACTACAAATTGTTATGTAGATATTCCTAAGATTGCAAGAAAAGCAGTAGAAGATATTGGATATGTTAGAGCAAAGTACGGATTTGATGCAGATACCTGTGCGGTACTAACTTCTATAAATGAGCAATCACCAGATATTGCACAAGGAGTCAATCAAGCTTTAGAACAAAAAGAAAGCAGTATAGATCTACTAGACACCATTGGTGCTGGAGATCAAGGTATGATGTTTGGTTATGCATGTAATGAAACTAAGGAGTTAATGCCCCTACCTATATCCTTAGCTCATAAGCTAGCTAAGAGATTATCTGACGTAAGAAAGATGGGTATACTTGATTATCTAAGACCGGATGGAAAGACTCAAGTTACTATTGAATATCATGATGACAAGCCAGTTAGAATTGAAAATGTTGTTGTATCAACACAACATGGTCCAGATGTGGATTTAGAAACTATAAGAGAAGATATTATAAAGCATGTTATACTTGAAATAGTACCAAGTGAAATGATTGACGAAGATACAAAATACTATGTAAATCCTACAGGTAGATTCGTTATTGGCGGTCCTATGGGAGATGCTGGCCTTACAGGTAGAAAGATTATAGTTGATACCTATGGTGGATATGCTAGACATGGTGGGGGAGCCTTCTCAGGTAAAGATCCTACAAAGGTAGATAGATCTGCGGCTTATGCAGCTAGATATGTTGCTAAAAATGTTGTAGCAGCTGGTCTAGCTGACAAGTGTGAAGTGGGACTAGCCTATGCTATAGGGGTTGCTCGTCCACTATCCATATATGTGGATACCTTTGGTACAGGAAAAATAGAGGACAATGAGATCAAAAATCTCGTTGAAAAACATTTTGACTTAAGACCTGCGGCTATTATTAGAGACTTAGACTTGAGAAAACCTATTTATAAGCAAATTTCTGCATATGGTCATTTCGGAAGAGAAGACTTAGGACTTAGATGGGAAGAAATAGACAAGGCTGAAGCACTAAGGAAAGAAGCTCTAATATAGGTAAGAGCTAAGAGGTAAAAAGTAAAAAACAATACTTCAGAAAGAAAAAGTAGATTAATAAATCAATTAATCTACTTTTTTTCTTTTTGAATAGTAATATTTACTATCTCATTCTATATGTAAATTAAGTAGGTAATAGAAGCACTTGAGGTTTAAACTCTTACCTCTTAGTTCTTACATATTACCTAAAAAAGAAGGGTGGTGAGATAATGGCTATTAAAGGAACTAAGGAAAAACTAGCTCTTAGATTAGAGTTAGATGCAGGGCTTGTAGATGGTAAACAAAAGATTGCTTCTAAAGTTTTGAGCAATGTAAAAACCGATGCAGTTGATGAGAATTTACATGCTACAGCAATCGCACTAGTTGCTCTACAAAACAAAGGTTTGATAAAAGTTAAAAGAGTTGAGGAAACATTGTTAACAGAAGAATAAAAATAGTTAATGACTATTTTTAAGAAAGGTGGTGAAATTATGGAAAAAACCAAGTTAGAAATGGACTTCTTAGATTCCTTGGAGAAGGTTACAAAGATCATACTAGATGATCCTAAGATGGATTTGACTCCTAGTGAGATAGAAACAGCTATGAATAGTATTATAAGCAACAATGTATTTGTATCAAAGAATGGAGATTTTGTTGGTATTGGTGGGGCTAGAGTTGTAACTACAAATACAAATGATATTGAGTTTTAATATTGGGGGCCTTTGGCCCCTTTATTACTAAGGAGGGTTAATCATGGAAGAAATATACTCAAGTATAGCAAATTTAGGCTTTCCTATTGTTATATCTATATATCTATTAGTTAGAATAGAAGGAAAGTTAAATGATTTGACACAAAGTATAACTGACTTGTCTAAAACCATATCAACTTTAAAATAGCTAGACCTCCTTCAGATTATGAAGGGGGTTTTTAATTTATCTTGCTTTTGGTATAATGAGGGGGAAGATTTGTTACTCAACAGATGGTGAGTA
>CAYZZR010000080.1:0-3078 GCA_964482775.1 uncultured Tissierella sp.
GAAATCCTCCTTATTAATTGGCATATACTACAATCATAGGTATTTATTATATCGGATATATTACAAAAAAGATAAGCCTTAATTATGATTTCCTATTTATTAAAACTATAAGTACACCCATAATATAACGAGGTGATGATATTCCTGCTTCTTAACCGGCCGGTTACCTTTTCCCACAACAGGTAGTGATGCCTAAATCATCCACCTCGTTGCAATGGTGTGAAGTAATTGCTACGCAATTACATCTGATATTTAAAGTATAGCATATATTCTGAAAATTTTAAATTTATTTGCTTGTTTGTGGAAAAGGGTATATATAATAGTAATAATAAAAAACAATAAACCATCTATAGATATATTAAAGCTTAGTAGGTATAATAGATAATGATAGAAATATTAATTAGTAAAATAAATATTAATAAGGAGTGAATTTATGTCTGAAAAAGGTAAAGAATTACAAGATAAATTAACAAAAAAATTTAACAATGCTTGGGAACAATTAAGTGAAGGTGAATTGGAGTCGGTTTTTGAACTTAGTGAAGGATACAAACAATTCTTGGATAATGGTAAGACTGAAAGAGAAAGTGCAGATGAAATTGTGAAAATAGCCAAGGCTAATGGATTTATCTCCTATGAAGAGATAATGGCTAGGGGAAGTTTTTCTTTTGGCGATAAAATTTATGCTGAGAATAAGGGAAAAGGCGTCAATCTATTTGTAATTGGCTCTGAAGATTTAGAAAAGGGCATGAGAATAGTTGGCAGTCATCTAGATGCTCCAAGACTTGACCTAAAGGCTTATCCACTATATGAAGATGGAGGCTTAGGCTTATTAAAGACACACTATTATGGAGGAGTTAAAAAGTACCAATGGGTTGCAACACCTTTAGCAATGCATGGTGTAATCTTCACTAAGAATGGTGAAAAAATCACAATAGTAATTGGCGAAGATGATAATGATCCAGTTCTATATATAACAGATTTGCTTCCACATTTAGCGAAGGATCAAATGGATAAAAAAATGGGCGATGGCATCACTGGAGAAGGACTTAATGTAATAATTGGAAGTATTCCTTATCAAGGTGACAATATAGATGAAAAGGTAAAATTAAACATATTAAGGCTTTTAAATGAAAAGTATGGTATCGAAGAGGATGATTTTACAGTTGCTGAATTAGAAATAGTTCCTGCTGGTAAGGCAAGGGATGTAGGTATAGATAGAAGTATGATTGCAGCACATGGACATGATGACAGGGTTTGTTCTTATGCAGCCATAAAGGCCATATTGGAAATAGAAAAGCCTAAGTACACAACAGTAGGTCTTTTTGTTGACAAAGAAGAAGTTGGTAGCATGGGTAACACCGGTATGGAATCAATGTTTTTTGAGAATTGTCTAGCAGAGCTTCTTAATTTGCAGGGAGCTACAAATTATTTGACAATACGACGTGCATTAAGTAATTCTAAGGTTTTATCAGGAGATGTAACGGCTGGATTTGATCCGAATTTCCCTGATGTGTTGGATAAAAGAAATGCATCTTATATTGGGAAAGGCGTTACACTAACAAAGTATACAGGTTCAAGAGGTAAATCAGGCTCAAACGATGCAAACGCAGAATTCTTAGCTGAAATTAGACAGATATTTAACTCTAATCAGGTAACTTGGCAGGTTGGTGAGCTAGGCAAGGTAGATCAAGGTGGTGGCGGTACCATTGCCTATATATTGGCTAATAAGGGGGCAGAGGTTGTAGACTGTGGAACTCCAATGCTAAGTATGCATGCACCAATAGAGTTAGTAAGTAAGGTAGATCTTTATATGACATATAAAGCTTATAGAGCCTTCTATAGAGGATAGTATAACTGATACCACAATTATCTTTGTGGTATCTACTTTTTTCAATGATAAGAAAGATGACTTTGGGACTGTGGTGAATTGCAATTACTAACTCTTCTTGTGAAAAAAACGTTAAATATTTGGAATAATCTATTGCAAACGTTTTCATGATAAGATAGAATGATATTGATGGAAGTTAATAATAGGTTTAGATGAAAATACAAATATGAGGGGGATTTTATAATGAAGATTTTTGACTACTTAGAGGAATATGATTACGAACAATTGGTATTTTGTCAGGATCGTAAGACAGGATTAAAGGCAATTATAGGTATACACGATACTACATTAGGACCTGCTCTTGGTGGGACAAGAATTTGGAACTATGAATCCGAAGAAGAGGCTATAATCGATGTGCTTAGACTATCAAGAGGTATGACCTACAAGAATGCCGCTGCAGGTTTGAATCTTGGTGGAGGGAAAACGGTTATAATAGGGGATCCTACAAATATAAAAAGCGAAGAGCTATTTAGAACCTTTGGAAGGTATATAGAGGGTCTAAGTGGTAGATACATAACTGCAGAGGACATGAATACTACTACTAAAGATATGTCATATATAAATGAGGAGACTGACTTTGTTGCTGGATTAGAGGGGAAAAGTGGGAATCCCTCACCTGTAACTGCCTTTGGAGTATTTAGAGGAATACTAGCTGCTGTCAATGAAGTATATGGTTCTGATGATTTGACTGATAAGGTCATTGCAGTTCAAGGCTTAGGTGCAGTTGGCTATACAGTATGTAAATATTTAGTTGAAGCTGGCGCCAAGCTATATGTAACAGATATAAGAAAAGAAAGTATTCAAAGAGCAGTTGATGATTTTAATGCCACAGCAGTAGATCCTGATGAAATATATAGCGTAGAATGTGACATATTTGCTCCTTGCGCTATGGGTGCAGTTATTAATGATTTTACTATTGAAAAGCTTAAATGCAAAATAGTAGCAGGATCGGCAAACAATCAGTTGGCAGAAGCAAAACATGGAAGGATGTTAAAGGAGTTGGGAATTCTTTATGTTCCTGATTTTGTAATTAATGCAGGTGGAGTTATCAATGTCTATGAGGAAATAAAGGGATATAATGCAGAAAGAGCTATGAACAGGGCATCTGCAATTTATAACAGCTGCAAGAGGATATTTGAAATTTCCAAGAAAGAAAACATACCTACCTATGAAGCAGCTGAAAAGATGGC
>CAYZZR010000080.1:3088-9313 GCA_964482775.1 uncultured Tissierella sp.
TGAAGATAGGATAGCAGGTATGGCAAATGTGAATACTATTTATCTAAAAAAATAAGGTGTAAAAAATGTCATTGGCTTAGCCAATGACATTTTTTATGAGTTTAGTATTTGATGAATTTTGAGCCTGCAACATTACAAATGCTACATTTTTCTGGTTCATATTTTTCAATGTTTCCACATACTGGGCATAAATAATAGAAAACTTCTTCCTTGTTATCTAGGTTTTCTAATGCTTCACCATATAATTTAGCATGTACTTCTTCAGCTTTCATAGCATAAGTAAATGTTTGAACTGCAGCCTTATTTCCTTCAGCTTCAGCAGCTTCTATAAATGGTGGATACATAACGTCAAATTCATAAGTCTCACCGTCTACTCCATCTTTTAAGTTTTCAGCAGTAGTGCCAACTTTTCCAGCTACTTGAAAATGTCTAAGAGCATGAATTGTTTCTGCATCAGCAGCAGCTTTAAATAATTTTGCAGCATTAAGATTACCTTCAGTTTCAGCTTTTTTTGCATATGCTGTGTACTTTCTGTTTGCTTGAGATTCCCCAGCAAATGCATCCATTAAATTTTTTAGTGTTTGTTCCATAATAATCTCCTCCTATATATTTTTATTTTTTTCTTAACTTAGTTATTGCTTTTAGTACTACAGTCAGGACAGATTCCTTTAAAATAAATGTCTTTATCATTTATCTTAAAATTATATAAGTCTTCAGACTCAATACTATCCATATTTATATGGAAATCAAATATTTTACCACAGGATTCGCACTTGAAATGACCATGATCATCTGAAATGATATCATATCGAGTTTCATTATCCTCAATGGTAATTCGCCTAACTAATCCTGCATCAATCAATGCATTTAAAGAATTGTAAATAGTTGTCTTTGATAGAGTAGGCATTTCCTGTACTAAATTACTATAAATTTGATCGACAGTAGGGTGATATCTATTCTTGTCAATGTAATCCAATACCATTAGCCTTTGATGTGAAAGGCGAATATTTCTTGCCTTCAATTCCATTGAAAGATTTTCAAATATATTTTTCAAATCATTCACCTTCTTAAAATATTTACTAACTTGTAATGATTACAACTTAATTATAATTGTTGGACTTGCAAATGTCAAGTATTAAATTAAAAAAGCACTAGTCTATATATGAGTATTCCCACAGAAGATCCAGTGCTTTAAATAATTATTCATTTAAATATTTATATTTACTTTCTAATGGTTCTATTGATTTTATAATAGAGGAACCCAAGCATACCTCGTCCTGATACAATACAGCTACTTGACCAGGGGTTACAGCCTTAACAGGGCCATCATAGACTATGTGTAGATTGCCATCCTCTAAAATATTCACAGTAACAGGAATATCACTTTGTCTATACCTAAATTTAGCAGTACATTTTATAGGCATAGTGGGCATTCTTTCTAAGATCCAACTAGGATCTTCACCTATTAGTGATGTAGAGTAAAGTGCTGGGTGTTTTTCACCTTGTGCAACATAGATGATGTTTTTCTTTAAGTTCTTACCAACTACAAACCATGGCTCCCCTGTACCTACACCACCAATACCTATGCCCTTTCTTTGACCTAAGGTATAGTGTATAAGGCCACTATGTCTACCAACCTTATTTCCATCAACATCTATAAAATCACCCTCTGAAGCTAAAAGGTATTTATCTAAGAATTCATCAAAGTTTCTTTCGCCAATAAAGCAAATTCCTGTAGAGTCCTTTTTAAGTGCAGTATATAGCTGGTTTTCCTGTGCTAACTCACGCACTCTTGGTTTTTCAATATTACCTATAGGAAACATTGTCTTAGATAAGGCTCTTTGACCAATACGCGATAGGAAGTAGCTCTGATCCTTGTTGTTGTCTTTACCCCTTAGTAAATAGTATTCTCCATTTCTTTCCTCAACCTGAGCATAATGACCCATAGCAATATAGTCACCTTCAAGTTTCATAGCATAATCAAGAAAGGCATTAAATTTAATTTCTTGATTACACATTACATCTGGATTTGGAGTTCTACCTTTTTTATATTCATTTAAGAAATAAGTAAAGACTCTATCCCAGTATTCCTTTTCAAAATTTATAGTATAATATGGTATTTCAAGCTGATTGGCAACTCTTCTTGCATCATCCGAATCATCAGTAGCTGTACATACTCCATTTTCATCCTTCTCGTCCCAGTTTTTCATAAATAAGCCGACTACATCATAACCAGCTTCTTTAAGTAGTAAAGCAGACACGGAGGAATCAACTCCACCACTCATGCCTAGAACTACTCTTTTTTTCATAATTACACCAACTTTCCCAATCTATAATTCATACTTTATTACGAATAGGAAAGTTCTACTTTTAAGATTAGTCAAACAAAGAACTTTCCGTAATATGAGTAACAAAATAGCTTCCTTTTAACTATTTTTTAGAAGCTATTTTTATTATAATGTACTTTAATCATAATTTCAAACAATAAAGGACTTTAAAATAAAAATATAGTATAATATTTAAAAGAGGCTAAGATTAGGAGGGTACTTGTGGAGGAGAAAAGATTTGCAGTATTAATAGATGCAGATAATGTATCAGCAAAATACATAAAATACATAATGGATGAGATTGCAAACTTTGGAATAGCTACATATAAAAGGATTTATGGGGATTGGACAAAGCCAAATTCTGGAGCATGGAAAGAAGTATTACTTGAGAATTCTGTAACTCCAGTTCAGCAATATAGCTATACTGTAGGAAAGAATGCTACAGATTCCGCTATGATTATCGATGCCATGGATATATTATATTCTGGATATGTGGACGGATATTGTATTGTTTCTAGTGATAGTGATTTTACTAAGTTAGCTTCTAGATTGAGGGAGTCAGGGATGCTAGTAGTTGGAATGGGTGAAAAGAAAACTCCCAAACCTTTTATTGCTGCCTGCAATCAATTTAAATATCTAGATGTCTTAGCGGAATCAGAAAAGGATACCCTTGTTGCTGAAACAAATGAAAGCTTGAAGAGTATGACTGATATCAATGTAATAAAAACTGCTATTATAAAGATGATGAATGAATCAGAGTCTGAAGAGCAAAGGATGAATCTTGGTGAAATAGGAAATAGACTTGCAAAAAGATATCCAGATTTTGATGTTAGAAATTATGGTGATACTAAACTATCCAAATTCCTTAAGAAATTAGATTTTCTAGAGATAAATATGGATGAAGACGGTGGTACAGCTATGTGGGTTACTATGAAATCAGATATTGAACATGATCAAGAAAATGTAATTAAATCAGAAGCGCCAAAAAAGAAGAGAAAAATCTATAAGAAAAAAACCTTTAAGAAGACAAAGAAGAGTACAGAGGAAGAATAAAGTTAGTGAAGTAGCTTAAGAAAATGTATTCTAATTGTTAAATTAATGATGTTCTTTAATACTCAAATATGGTAAAATTAAATCAATGACTATCTAACATCATCGACCAAATATGATAAGTGGAGGTCAAAATTTGAATAAATATACAAAACAGTTTTTAATAATAGCATTTGCTCTAGGCTATTTATGTTTTGGAATAATAATATATTCTAATACAGCATTTGGTGAAGTGTTTTCAAATCCTTTATATTTATTTTTGCTTATATTAGGCTTTTTAAGCCCTTTCATAGCTTCTTTACTTGTATTTGTCATAAATAAAGAGGAGTTATGTGGACTTACTGGTCTTATTGGACTTTATAAGCCTTCCAAAGCACCAGAGGCGATTGTTTGGGTATTTGTACTACTAATTGTTCACTATGGATTTGGAATTCTTTTAAATAATGTAGGTAAATATGGCAATCTAGTAGACTTCTTTAAATATTTTCCAATTATGATATTGCTTCTTGGTTCTCAAGAGATAGGTTGGAGAAAAATTGTACAACCATCATTTGAAAAAGAAAAGGGATTTTATAAATCAATTATAATAACTGGATTACTATGGGCTTTGTGGTTCTTACCACTTGTGTTTTTTAGAGGTTTTATTGTACTTCCAGAGTTTTATTCCCAGTTTGCAGCCTACTTAGTAGGAGTTAGCTTTTTACTTACCTCTATGTATAGGATAAGTAATAACATAGTGCATTGTGCAGTACTTTCTGGTTTAATATTTGCTCTTGTTCCAGTAATTATATTTAAGCAGGGATTTATGCTTGTAGGCATTGCAATTTTGGAGGTAATGGTAGCAAGTTTCTTTAAAAATAAAAATTCAATTAAAAACACTTAGTAGATAATTTTCTACTAAGTGTCTTTTTAAGCATTGCCTGGAAACTCATTGTTATTTATATTATCTCTTTGCTTTAGTATATCCTTGAAAATATCCTCTGCAGCTCCGTAATGAGCCTCTGTGAGCTGTATAGCCAAGTTATAATCGTTATTTGAATATGCTTCCATAATCTTCCTATGGGTTTTGATGCTATTTTCTTGTATTTGAAGAGTTTTAGGATTATAGTAATTTCTCACAAGCATTTCATGAAGCACATTGTATTCTTTAAAAAGCTTTTTAAGTCTTGTATTATAAGAATAATCTATAAAGGTTTTATGGAAATTGTAATCATAATCATAAAATTTATCACTACCTATGTGATCTTCTTGAAGTGATATGTATTTTTCTAAATGTGTACATACTTCCTTAACTTTTTGCTTTTTAGCTGATAGCTTTATACCTGTAATAATCACATAAAGGAGTATTTCATTTACTTCAAGAAAAAAATCGTAATCAAAGTCCACAACAGTTGCTCCAGTGTTATTTATAGATGATACTAATCCATCTTGATTGAGCCGATTTATTGCATCTCTAATAGGTGAAGAACTAACGCCAAATCTCTTCTGCAAAGTTCGATTTACTAGCTTGCTTCCAAAGGGTATCTCGCTTTTTAGAATTTCCATTTTTAAAATTCCATAGATTTGATCGCTTAAGCTTTTTTTATCTATCAACATTTCTAATGCCTACCTTCTATTTATTATGCTAACGTACCATACTGCTATTATAGCACTAATCTATCATAAATAAAAGAAGAGTTGAGAACTCTAAAATGTTCCCAACTCTTCACTATGGATACTTCTATTAGAATGCAATTCCTCTAAATAGTGCCATAAAACAAAGAATAGCTGCAAATGGTACATAAATGTATTTTCCTATATTATACCATAAATCTCCTTGTTTTTTCTTAGCACCTTTGTTGATTTCATCCATCAAATCTTCTTTCTTCATAACCCAGAACCAAGAAGCTGCTCCTATTGTTGCTCCTATAGGGATAATGTATATAGATACTAAATCCATCCATGGACCCCACTTGTATATAGGTTCCATAAATACTCCTATACCAAAGCAAATTACTGCTAATATCACTAACATTGGAATACGTTTCATTTGAGGGAATTTATGCATTACAGATTCAGCAACTACCTCGAACATATTTTGTAGTGAAGATACTCCTCCGAATACTACAGCTGTAAACAAAATGATTGCAAAAAGTCTACCAAATGGCATATTTTGAAGTATTGTAGGTAATGTAACAAACAATAGTCCAGGACCACCACCTACATCCATACCATAAGCAAAACAAGCTGGAATAATTACTAATGCTGCTGTCATAGCTGCAATCAAGTCAAATACTGCAGTCCACTTAGCACCATCAACGATATCTTCATTATCTCCAAGATATGCACCATAAACAATCATACCACTACCAGTTACTGATAAAGAGAAAAATGCTTGGCCCATTGCCCAGATCCAAGTCATTGGATCTTTCAAGTACTCCCATCTTGGAGTAAACATGAATTTGTATCCTTCTATAGCTCCAGGTAAAAAAGCTACACGTATAGCTAATATTACAAATAACAAGAAGAATAAAGGCATCATTACCTTGTTTGATTTTTCGATACTATCTGCACCTAATAATAATGTTGCAAGTGTACCGACTACAACAATTAGATGATAAGGTATAACTGAAAATTCTGTTAAAGCAAATGACTCGAACCAAGTACTTGTGTCTACAGTCATAAGACTTCCTGTGATAGATTGAGTAAATCCTTTAAGTACGTAGGCTATGATTACTGCATAACCTATAGCAATACACATAGAACCTGCAAGAGGTAACCAACCAACAATTTTTCCAAGCGCAGGTACACGACTAGTTTCCCAAGCTTTCTCATAGGCTCCAACTGTACCAGTTTTAGCTCTTCTCCC
>CAYZZR010000081.1:0-9212 GCA_964482775.1 uncultured Tissierella sp.
AAGAGAGTAGACAACAGGAGATATCTGCTATTTCAAGAGGGTTAAAGGGACTAGCGAAGGAGATGGAGTGCCCTGTAGTAGCCTTATCGCAGCTTTCACGTGCTCCCGAGTTAAGATCTGACCATAGACCTATACTATCTGACTTAAGAGAATCTGGAGCCATTGAGCAGGATGCTGACGTTGTAATGTTTTTATATCGAGATGAATACTATGATCAAGAGTCAGAGAAGAAGAACATTGGAGAGTTGATCATAGCTAAACATAGAAATGGACCGACAGGAAGTATTGAACTGGTATGGAAAGGTGATTATACTAAGTTCCTTAACAAAGAGAACTATCTAACAAATTAGTTAATTGTAAGACTCCTTGGGTATAAATACATACAAGACATTAAGGAGGAAAGCTATGATTGATAACAAGGTATTAGATATAAATGATAATGTTAAGTGGATAGGAATTCTTGATCCTGGTTTAGTAACCTTTGATGTGGTTATGGAGACTAAATATGGAACCACTTATAACTCTTATTTTATAAATGCTGATAAAAAGGCGATAGTTGAAACTTCAAAGGATAAATTTAAGGATATATACTTGGATAAGGTAAGTCAAGTTACTAACTTTGAAGAAATAGAATATATAATTATGAACCACACAGAGCCAGATCATTCTGGAAATTTAAAGTATTTGTTGGATTTAGCTCCTCAAGCAACTGTAGTAGGATCTAGATCAGCTATAAATTTCTTGAAGCATATGATAGACAAGGAATTTAAATTCATGATAGTTAAGGATGGGGATACACTAGATTTAGGTAATAAGACATTAAAGTTTATTTCTGCTCCCTTCCTACATTGGCCAGATACTATGTATACCTATTTGGTTGAAGACAAGATACTATTTACCTGTGATTCCTTTGGATGTCATTTTTGCGATGAAAGAATGTTTGATGATTTAGTATCAGATTTTGATGATTCCTTTAGATACTATTTTGATGTAATCCTAAAGCCATTTAGCAACTATATGCTAGAGGCTATAGATAAAATTGCTGATTTAGACATAGAAGTAATTGCTCCAGGACATGGCCCTATATTACGAACAGATTGGAAGAAGTATGTTAAATTATCCAAGGAAATTGCTGAGGATACAGAATCCTTCTGTAAGGATTTGAGAGTATTTATACCTTATGTTTCAGCCTATGGTAACACCAAGAAGATGGCAGAAAAAATAGCAGAGGGTATCAAGCTTGCAGGGGATATAGAGGTGGAATTAATGGATATAGAGCATGAGGATTTACAGGTGGTTGAGGATAAAGTATATAAATCCTGTGCCTTTATCATTGGAAGTCCTACTATAAACCAAAACACTTTACTTCCAATATATAATCTACTTGCTGTCATAAATCCTATAAGGAATAAGGGCAAGCTAGCAGGTGCCTTTGGCTCATATGGATGGAGCGGAGAGGCTGTAAAGATTATTCAGGAGAACCTTAAGAATCTAAAGTTTAAGATATATGATGAGGAAGGTTTGAGGGTAAACTTTGTACCATATGAGAAGTCTGATGAAAAAGCTATTGAATATGGCTTAGGATTTGGTAAACAATTGATTGAAAGTCGAAAATAAATTATTGCTTCGGGGGTTATCCTCCGAAGCTAATTTTTAAATTAGGAGGTTCTTCATGGAGATTAAAGGACAGAGAGTTACAATAAGACCATTAGAGCTAAATGATTGCTATAAAATGAGGAAATGGGGTTTTCATGAAAATCCACTTATAGAGGATTACAATTTTCCGCCACTTAGTGATAAGGAAATAGTTAAATGGTATAAAAACAAAACAGCAACCTTTAAAAATAAATACTATGGAATCTTTAATGAAAATCAACTATTTATAGGCTATATGGGAATAAAAAGTATAAAACGATTTAGAAAGGAATCTACTTTGGGCCTTGTTTTTGATCCAAACTATGTTAGTAAAGGTTATGGAACAGAAACCTTGAGTATATTTCTTGACTATTACTTTGCCGAGATGGCTATGAAGTGTATGTATCTAGAAGTAGCGGAATTCAACAAGAGAGCCTATAGATTATATGAAAATATGGGATTTAAGCGTGAAGGATACTATTTGGATTATTTTTTCGATCAAAAGTTAGACTTGAAAAGTACATATTATTTAGAAGCCCAATCTTCTTTTGTAATAAGCAATGAAAAGTTATATAATTATGTTTATAGAATGAAATTAGATAAAGAAGATTTTTTAAGGAAAAATTGCAGGAGTTGAGATAATGAGCTTTACACTAGAAACCACAGATATGGACTTAGGGGATACTCCTATTGAAAATATATTTATAAATGACTATATGCCTATGGCAAATGGAACCTATGTTAAGGTTTATTTGTTAGGCTTTAAATATGCACATGACAAAGATGAAAAAATAGATGTAACAAACAATTCTATTTCAAAGCATTTAGATATACCCTTGGACGATGTGTTAAGAGCTTGGGATTTTTGGGAGGAAAAAGGTATTATTGAAAAGCTCAACAAGGAAGAAAAAATCAATTATCAAGTAAGGTTTTTAAATTTGAAACAGCTTTACATAAAGAACAATATAAATATGTTTGCCCAAAAACCAGAGCCAAAGAAGGAAGTAAGGTACAAAGAAAAGGATTTAATAGAAGCAAATCAAATGCCAATAATCAATGTAATGTTTAACTCCATTGATTATATTATGAGGAGACAGACATCTCCTTCAGAGAAGAAGATTATATTAGAATGGATATATGATTTCAATATGAACCCAGATGTGATTGAAAAGGCCTTTTTCTATGCCGTAGAACAAAAAGGTATTAGAAAGATCAATTATGTTGAAGGGATTATCAGAAATTGGTATGATGCAGGTCTTACAAATATAGATGCGGTATTGGAGCATTTTAAAGAGATAGATGAAGGCTTCTATCGATATCAAAAGGTTATGAAGTCCTTGGGCCTAAACAATAGACCTATTAAAAAGGATGAAAAGAAGATGATTGATAGTTGGTTTGATGAATACAAATTTTCCATGGAAATTGTGCTCTTAGGTTGTGAAACTGATAAAAATGCAAAACCAAGTGTTGCTTATGTCAATGGAACTCTTAGCTCTTGGTATGAAAAGGGTGTAAAAACTGCTGAAGATATTTTAAACTTAGAAAGACCACAGATAGAGAAAAGGACAGCTCCAGCTAAGACACAAGCAAGAAAGTCTACTCCGGTAAAGACTAGATTCCATAACTTTGAGCAAAGAAGTGATAGCTATACAGCAGAGGAGCTTGAGGCAATAGTAAAGAGAAAAAGAGAAGCCTACAACCAGAAGATAAAAGGAGAATCTTAATATGTATAAGGATATTTTGAGGGAAATCCTAGGAGAATATGAAAAAAAGCGTGATAGAAATGAAAATGCTAAGAGATTAAGAATTCAAGAGGTATACAAGAAGATCCCAGCTATAAAAAACATAGACGATCAGATATTTCAGATCGGGCTTTCAATGGCCAAATATGTTTTAGGCAACCCAGATGGATACAAAGAGACTGTGGAGGAAACCAAGAAAAGAATTCAATCTCTTAAGATGGAAAGAGCCTATCTATTAACTGAATCCAATATCCCCTCTGATTATTTGGATTTAAAATATGATTGTGATATCTGCAAGGATACTGCTTATATTGATAATGGAGAAAAATGTGTTTGTCTGAAGCAGGAATTAGTAAATAGAGCATATAGAATGTCCAATTTAGGAAATGTACTTAAAAAGGAAAATTTTCATAACTTTAAAATAGATATATTTAGTAACAACAAGTTTCCTAATGAGGATTTGACACCAAGGGAAAACATGATAGATATAGTTGGAATTTCTGAAGGATTTATAAGCAATTTTGATGAGGATAATGAAGAAAATCTTTTGTTTTATGGGACAACAGGCTTGGGTAAAACGTATCTTTGCAACTGTATAGCCAAGGCGCTTTTAGATAGAAATAAAATAGTTATATATCAGACAGCCTTTACCATATTGGATATTCTTGAGAGAAGAAGGTTTGGCAAGGATAACAATGAAGTTAGCACCTATCAATACAATCTTTTATTTGATGCAGATCTATTGATTATAGATGATTTAGGAACAGAAGTGACAAATACCTTCACCAATGCTGAAATATTCAATATTGTAAATACTAGGATAATTGCTGGTAAGAAGACATTGATATCAACAAATCTAACACCTAAGGAAATCTCAGAGATATACACAGATAGAGTATTTTCTAGAATACTAGATAAATTTAAGGCCCTAAAATTCTATGGCAAAGATCTAAGATGGGAATAAAAAAACAAAGTATAAGTGGCTATATGTGGCCACTATACTTTATGTATTCCAATTATATTCTTAAGATTGAATCTTTCAATTACCTTATCATATACTTGAACCTCTCCTGATGTGTATACATCAACAGATCCTACATCATTATCACTTAATTGTCCATGTTCATCCAGATACTTTCGGATGGCCTTAGCTTGTTGGAAGCTTGGATTTATCAAATTGATATGAGGAGCTATGTCTTTAAAAACATTTTCAACTATTGGATAATGAGTACATGCCAATATCAGATTATATACATCACCTTTAGCCATAAGATTGTTGAGATGACCTTCTATGGTTTTTTTAAGATTTGGAGAATCAAACTCTCCAGCATCTATTAGACCTGCCAATGTCTTGCATCCTTCAGTAATGATACTTATATCCCTATTTTTAGCTAAAATGCGTTTTCTATAAAAACCAGAATTAATAGTAAACTCTGTGGCTATTATAGAGATATTATAGGTCTCTTTTTCGATTATATAATCTACAGTAGGATTTATGATGTCGATTATTGGAAAGGAAAATTCATCCTTGTATCTTTCGTATAAAGAGGAAATGGTATTACATGCAATTCCGACCATTTTTACATCTTGCTTGTCCATAAATTTCAAGATGTTCATGGATAAGCTTAAGATCTCATCTGCGCTTCGATTACCAAAAGGCATGTTCTTGTTGTCACCAAAGTATATAATATCTTCTCCAGGAAGTAACATTTGAATAGATTTAACTGTACTTAAACCACCTATACCAGAATCTAGTATACCTATTTTATTCTTCACTATATCCCTCCTCGTATTTGAAAAATGAATATAAAAGTAAGCTAATTGTAGCATAATTGCAGAATAAGTCAATATTTGTCGGTAGGATTTAGAAATTTTATAGTTGCTTATTTATCATACTTCAATTGTTTGAGACTTTTGATGTGGTATAATTAAATTAATTAAATTAATTAAATTAAAAATAACTTATAGGGTGATTATATGGATACGGAAAAAAGACGTGAAGAAATTTTTGAAATGCTCTACAAAACTGATTATGCAATTAAGGGCACCGAATTAGCTCGAAAATTTGGAGTGACTAGACAGGTTATAGTACAGGATATTGCCATTTTACGTGCAAGAGGTGCAGACATTATGGCAACAGCTCAAGGATATATTATTCCAAAGAAGACAAGCATAGAAAATATAAAGAAAACAATAGTATGTAGTCATAAAGGCTATGATGAGATGGAAGAGGAGCTAAGAATTATAATAGATTTAGGTGGAAAAATCATCGACGTAATAGTAGACCATCCTTTATATGGAGAGATAAAAAGTCCTATAGATGTATCATCAAGACATGAATTGTCTCAATTTATGAAGAACATAAAGGATACACAGGCAGAGCCACTATCCTCTTTGACAGCGGGTTTGCACCTTCATACCATAGAGGTCAAGGATGAAAAGATCTATAATATGATCAAAGAGGCTCTAGTAAATAAGAACTATTTGATTAGCGAAGATTAAACTCAAAGTGTTTTTAAAAATTAGTATTGAACAATAAATATATTTTGCGAGGTGCAAAATGGCACAAAAAAAGAATAGTGGTATTCAGGATTATTTTGTTAGAATCTTAAACGGAATGGCTCTTGGACTATTTTCATCATTATTAATAGGACTCATAATCAAGCAGATAGGTACAATATTAGGCTTTGAATTCTTAATCAAGTTTGGTAATATTGCACAAAAACTCATGGGGCCAGCTATTGGAGCAGGTGTAGCTCATAGTGTGGGAGCGCCTCCCTTAGGGATATTTGCTTCAGTAGTAGCAGGAGCCATAGGAGCAGGAAGTGTAAGCATTGAGGGAGCTACAGCTATAATTAATACAGGAGAACCTGTTGGAGCCTTTGTTGCTGCCTTAGCTGGTGCGGAGTTTTCAAAGATAATCAGTGGGAAAACAAAGATGGATATAGTTTTGGTTCCCAGTGCAACAATAATCATAGGGGGACTTGTTGGTAGCTATGTAGCACCATATATAGCAAGCTTTATGACTTGGATTGGTAGCTTTATCAATCAAGCAACCGAGTTACATCCAATTCCTATGGGGATTATAGTCTCTGTTATAATGGGTATAGTATTGACCTTACCTATAAGCTCGGCAGCCTTAGCCATTTCCTTAAAGTTATCAGGCTTGGCAGCAGGAGCTGCAACTGTAGGCTGTGCAGCCAATATGATAGGCTTTGCTATAGCTTCCTATAGGGAAAATGGATTTGGAGGCCTAATTGCCCAAGGAATAGGAACTAGTATGCTACAAATACCTAACATAATAAAAAATCCATTGATTTGGATACCTGCCATTGTGGCGTCTGCAATACTTGGACCAATATCTTCATATGTTTTGAAGATGACCAGCAATAGTATAGGAGCTGGAATGGGTACTAGTGGACTTGTTGGACAGTTTGCCATGGTTGATACCATGGGAGGAAGTCCTAGAACCTTTATATTGATATTCTTTATGCACTTTATCTTTCCAGGATTTATATCCTTGGGAGTCTCTGAATGGATGAGAAAAAAAGGTTGGATCAAATCAGGAGATATGAGATTAAAGTAAATTTTCAAAGACTTAAGATATCTATACTTGACAAGATTTTTTTTTATGGATATAATAAATTTTAATTAAAGATTTAGCTATGATAGGAAGTAGTAAATAATTAAGCTTTTAAGAGAGTCAGTGCTTGGTGCAAACTGATATGCCTTGTTATTGAATCCGTCCATCAATTTGTAGTATAATAGCTAATAGTATTCTGAGTGAGCCTATATAGGCTAACTAGGGTGGCAACGCGGGTTAACTCTCGTCCCTTGATTTATTGGGACGGGAGTTTTTTTATGACCTAACCCGATTTGTGAAACAAATCGATGGTAGGTCAAACGCATCGTTCGCTAAAGCGAACATCATTGTCCGTTTTGTCTCCAATTCGCTAACGCTTATTGGACAAAAAGGCAACGAACTCCAAATTTATGTGAGCGTTGCGAACAAATAAATTTGTGATGTGAGACTGAGAGGGAGGGTTTTATAATGTTAGATATTAGAAGAATCAGAGCAAATGCTGATGAGGTTGTTGGTGCACTTAAGAAAAGACATGGAAATTTCCCAATAGACAAAGTACTTGAGCTAGATGAAAAAAGAAGAAAACTACTTGTAAAAGTTGAGGAAATGAAGGCTGAGCAAAACAAAGCTTCAAAGGAGGTTCCAAAGCTTAAGAAGGAAGGCAAGGATACCACTGAACTATTTGCACAGATGAAGAATTTGTCAGATAAGACAAAGGAATTAGATGTTGAGGTTAAAGCAGTTGATGATGAGCTTAGAACTTATTTGTTACAGATTCCAAATACTCCACACAATACTGTAGTTGAAGGTACTAGTGATGAGGACAATGTAGAGGTAAGAAAATGGGGAACACCAAGAGAATTTGAATTTGAACCAAAGGCTCATTGGGATTTGGGTACAGATTTAGGCGTATTGGATTTTGAAAGAGCAGCAAAAATTTCAGGTGCAAGGTTTAGTGTATTTAAAGGAATGGGTGCAAAGCTAGAAAGAGCTATTGTAAGCTTTATGTTAGATTTGCATACTAATGAGCATGGATATACAGAAATGGCTACTCCATATATGGTAAATAGAGATAGTATGATAGGTACAGGACAGCTTCCTAAGTTTGAAGAAGATATGTTTCACGTACCTGCAAAGGACTTTTTCTTAGTTCCTACAGCAGAAGTACCATTAACAAATATGCTTAGAGATGAAATAATCGATGAAAAAGAATTACCTATATATTATACTGCATATACTCCTTGCTTTAGAGCAGAAGCAGGCTCAGCTGGAAGAGATACTAGAGGCTTGATTAGAAATCATCAATTCGATAAGGTAGAAATGGTTAAATTTGCTAGACCAGATAATTCATACGATGAATTAGAGAAATTGACCAACAATGCAGAAATGGTATTGCAGCTATTGAATATCCCATATAGAGTAGTAATGTTAAGTACTGGAGATTTAGGATTTTCATCAGCAAAAACCTATGATGTAGAGGTATGGATGCCTAGCTATGGTAGATATGTAGAAATATCAAGCTGTAGTAATTTTGAAGATTTCCAAGCCAGACGTGCTAACATAAGATATAGAAATGAAGACGGAAAGGTAGAATTCCTTCATACATTAAATGGATCAGGCTTGGCAGTTGGAAGAACATTTGCTGCTATACTGGAAAACTATCAACAAGAAGACGGCTCTGTAATCCTACCTGAAGCTCTTAGAAAGTATCTTGGCGGAGCAGAAATAATAAAATAAAAAGAAGTTAATGATAAGATGACTACAAATCAGACCAATAAAATTTAAATATCAGATGTAATTGCGTAGCAATTACTTCACACCATTGCAACGACATGATAATATCCCCGCTTAAGAAGCAGGGGATATTATCATGTCGTTATATTGGTCTGATTTTTCATTAAAACTCGCTCATAAATATTATTACCAACAATAAGAAGAAGAATAGTAAACTAGTATCCATTCCTTCACAATTTCTAGAGTCACCCATGATTTTACCTCCTTGCTAAATTTCTTAATGCCTAGTATATTATATTTATAGTGAGATACTTTTGTTACAAATAGGGAATAATTCATATAGGATATTAAAAGAGGTGTTACATGAAAAAGAGAGTATTTATTTTAATTATAGTAATGATATTATCAATAAATAGTATAGCTTTTGGATTTAGCAATGCTCAAGAAAAAAGCAGAAGCTATCTATTGGCTGATTATGAAAGTGGAGAAATATTTAAAAGCTATAATATTGACACACC
>CAYZZR010000082.1:0-9132 GCA_964482775.1 uncultured Tissierella sp.
GCGAATTGTAGGTAGGTCAAACGCATCTCGCACCAATTTTGCGCGACCGTAGGGAGTGAACAAAATTGAGTTGCGAGCCTGCGATGACTAGCAAGCATATTTTATTTATGTTACAATAAAAGGGTTAAATTTACTTAAGGAGAAAAGATATGCAGGAATTAATTATAGATTCATATGCAAAGGTTAATTTAGCCCTTGATGTGCTATATAAAAGAGATGATAACTACCATGAAATCAATAGCATAATGCAAGAAGTTAGTCTCAAGGATACAATTGTATTCTTAAATAAAAAAGAAGGAATCACCATAGAGTGCCAGGATAAGAATTTACCTCTAGATTCATCTAATTTAGTATATAGAGCTTGGGAAAAGATGAAGCAAATTTCTGGAATCAATAGAGGAATCCATATTAAAATAGAAAAAAACATACCTATTGCAGCAGGTCTTGCAGGTGGAAGCTCCAATGGAGCTGCTACCCTAAAGGCCATAAATCAATTATGGGATTTAAATCTATCCCAAAGAGAACTTATGGATATAGGAAAAACCTTGGGAGCAGACCTCCCATTCTGTATATTAGGTGGAACAGCAAAAGCTCAAGGCATAGGAGAACTATTGACTCCTCTAAAGTCCTTTAAGGATAAGTGTATTTTACTTGCAAACCCAGGTATTGGAGTATCTACTGCCTATGCATACGGAAAGTTAAATTTAAATGCTGAGCCATATGATATAGATGAGCTAATCCAATGTATGGAGGATGAGGATTTGCCATGTGTTGCTAAGAAAATGAAAAATAGAATGGAAGAGGCAATAATCAAGGAATATCCAATAATTGCAGAGATTAAGAGAAAAATGGTAAAATACGGGGCTCTAGAATCCTTGATGAGTGGCAGTGGACCTACGGTATTTGCCTTGTTTGATGATAAGGATAAAATGGGATTTGCTCATAAGAAGATTTCTCAAGAAATTGAAAAAGTATATAGCTGCACAACTATTTAGTATAAGCTTCCCACCTTTTGGTAACTATATAAGTTACGGAGGTGGGTTTTTTATGCTTATTAACCTTACAACTAATATAGAAGAAAACTTAGGATATATTAAAGAGCGCTTCAAGGATTGCGATGATGTCATATATAGGGAGCTTGAACCGGGCGTAAAGAAAAAGATAAAAGTAGCCTTTGTAATGATAGATGGTCTTACAAATAAAACTGATTTGTCAGACTTTGCCATAGAACATCTCATAGAGCAGGTTGACTTTAGTGAAGCTTATATAAAGAACTTCAAGAATTCTATACTTGATTATATGACAAAGGAAGGTATAGCAAGTGTTGAAATCAAAGAAGAAAAGAGTGTTGAACTGATACTAAATAACATAATGTCTGGAGAAACCTTATTTCTTATTGATGGAATGGATACTGCAATAATAATTGGTACAAGAGGATGGGAATCAAGAGGCATTGGGGAATCCGTTACAGAGGCAATAGTGAGAGGTCCTAGGGATGGATTTACAGAGACATTAAGGGTAAATACTACCCTTATAAGAAGGAGAATCAAGGACACCAGATTCAAGATAAAGATGTACAAGGTAGGGAGAAGATCACAGACAGACGTAGCGGTATTATATATTGAGGATATTGTTGATGATAAGATATTGAATGAAGTAATAAAAAGAATTGAAGATATAGATATTGATGCAATAGTAGATAGCTCAATATTAGAGCATTTAATTGAGGATAACTATTATAGCCCCTTTCCACAAATTGAAAACACTGAGAGACCAGATAGTGCCGCTTCCTCATTATATGAAGGAAGAGTCATCCTAATAGTTGACAATTCTCCATTTGGGCTTGTAATACCAGCAACAGTAGGTACATTTTTACAATCCTCTGAGGATCATTATAACAGGTGGCTTGAAACATCTATTGTAAGGCTAGTAAGGATACTTGCAGTCTTTCTTACAGTTTCCGCACCAGCAACTTATATTGCGGTAAGCTCATTTCACCCAGGGTTATTGCCTACAAAGCTACTTTACTATTTAGCAGCTAGTAGGCTAAATGTACCCTTTCCTGCAGTAATAGAGGCTAGCTTAATGGAGATTACCATGGAGCTAATTAGACAGGCTGGTACCAGAATCTCCGGCCCCATAGGTAGTACCATAGGCATAGTAGGGGGCTTGATAATTGGGCAGGCTGCTGTAGAGGCTGGAATTGTAAGCAATCTAATGATAATAATTGTAGCTGTGACCACAATAGCCACCTTTGCCATACCATCATATGAATATGCTGCTGGCTTAAGATTTTGCAAATTTATATTTATTATATTGGCAGGAGTATTTGGGCTATATGGAATTATGATAGGGTTTATATTGCTTTTAAGCCATATGGCTATCTTAAATAGTTTTGGAATACCACTTGCATCCCCATTTTCAGGTTTAGGTATAGAAGAAGGAGATATAAAGGATACATTGGTAAAGGCTCCATTACAAAAATTATGGCTACGTCCAGGATTTACACATCCTAAAAACAAGAAAAGGATGAAGAGAGTGAATAAAGATGAATAAGGATCCAAAAATTTCACATATTCAATTAAGAGGACTAATGGTTTCCGCAGTAGTAGGTATTGGAGTTCTCTCTATGCAAAACTCTTTAGCAGGCATAATGGGAACCGATGGTTGGATGGCCATAATATTGACAGGAATTCTCATAATACCAGTATTGGTAGTATATGATCGTATTTTTAAGCTTCATCCAGGTAAGGACTTCTTTGAAATAGTAAAATCAACATTAGGACCAATATTGTACTACTTTGTACTAGCTATTTTGCTTGTTTACCTAGTATTAGCGATGTCGATTGTTTCTAGAATTTTAGGGGAACTAATAAAGATTATTTTGTTACAAGCCACTCCGGTAAAAATTATTATTATAGTTTTCATAATCGCAACTTCCTATATAGCAAGCTATGAAATAGATTCTATAGCAAGGATGGGGTATTTACTGTATCCAATAACTATTGTATTTACACTATTTATAGTGCTATTATCCTTGCCTAAAGCGGATTTTACTCATTTGCTTCCAGTCTTTAGAAGTGACTTTAAGTCCATCATAAAGGGAGTTGTAGACTCTACCTTTAGCTTTTTTGGATTTGAAATATTGGTATTTGCAATTCCTTTTGTAGAAAAGAAAGAAAATGTACTAAAATCCTCAATTATAGGGGCTATAACAATTACACTCATATATTTAGTTTTATTTCTCATGGCTTTAACTCATTTTAGCTTAGAACAGATTAAGAATTTCAATTATCCAATATTAGTACTTGTTAGACAATTAGATTTACCTGGATTTTTCTTAGAAAACCTTGATGGTGTGGTCATGGCTCTTTGGGTAATGGTGGTATTTTCAACCATGGCACCCTTATACTTTGCATCAGGGAAGGTCTTATCAAAGATTTTTAATACTAAAAAGCATAAATATTTCATATGGGCACTAATACCAGTTATATATGGAATATCTATTATACCAGACAATTTTATACTCATAGATGAAATGCTGAAAAAGTACTACAATATCTGTGCCTATATAGCGGTTATACTTATACCATTATTAATATTAATAGTTTCATATGTAAAAAGGGCGGTAAAAAAATGAAAAAATTGATTTTAGTAACCATAATAATTTCAACCGTATTTTGTACAGGGTGCTGGGATATGATTGAGATAAACAATAGAATCTATCCATACACAGTAGGCTATGATTTAATTGATTCAGAGGATGGAAGATTTAAAATAACTTTTTCCTATCCCAATCTAGCAGCAATGGGAAAAAATCCTTCCTCTGATATTAAAACATTTATAATTTCAACACATGCAAACAACCTATTCGAAGCCATACATAAGCTTACACCAACTATTAGTAACCCAATATATCTTAAACACCTAAAGGTAGTGCTTTTATCAGATGAGGTTGCTTCAAATGATCATATGGTTCGAGAAATTGTAGACGGACTAAGAAGAGACTTTATTGTAAATAAAAATTCACAAATGTTAGTTCTTCAGGGAAGTCCTAACCAGCTGCTAACCTCGGTTAATAAGTATAAAAGACAAGAAAGTGTAGAGGGTGTATTGTATAGTCTGTTGTTAAAATTTTGTCTACCCATACACCTTCGTTATTTAAACCAACAGCAATCTAGTATGTTTACCCCTATAACACTAAGCAATTTTATTGAAAACATGGATTTAAGCCATACTGCTATAGCACCGCTTATACACATAGATAAAGATGAGTTATATATAAGTGGAGGGGCTATATTTAAGGACTATAAGCTAATAGGGTATTTAACACATGAAGAGAATAGAGCGATTGCTTATTTAAACAATCAAGTAGATAATGATGGAATTGAAGTTCAATACAATGGGGCTGGGCTTTCTTCAATGATAACCAACATTGACTCGAAAAAAAAGCTAGTTAGTAAAGAAACAAACATTAGGATTAAGTATAATGTAGAACTTGAAGGGCACTTACATTCATATATAATAGGGGATTCCATAGAAACAAATGAAAAATTGCAGGATATGCAAAACCATGTAGCAAAAGTGATTAAAGCAGATTTGGAAAAGGGAATAGAAAAGGTGCAGAAGGATTTAAAGGCTGATGCACTATTTATAGCTGATTATTTGAGCAAATTTCACCCTAACCTATGGGACGAAATAAAGGATAATTGGGAAGAAATTTACCCAGAAATAGAGTTTGAAGTAGATGTCGAGGTATTTATAAGAAGAAGAGGATTGACCAAATAAAAAAACAGTGAACAATTAACAATGAATAGTAAATATTATTGCCATGAGATGTATAAAATAAATTCTCATGGCAATAATATTAGGACAAGGGGGAGAGAATATGAAATATAAAAAACTTATACTAATATTATCCGTAATTTTAATGTCCTTTACATATATAGTTCATCCAATAATAGCGGACAAGTACACACTAGAAAATCCATATCAGGATGAAATCATAAGGTTTCATGTACGTGCCAATAGTGATCTAGAAGAGGATCAAGAATTAAAACTAAAGGTTCGAGACAAGATATTGGAAGCCATGGGAGAGAAGTTTGAAGCAATCTCATCCCGAGAAGAAAGTAGAGAAGTTATCAAGAACAACATGGATGAAATAAAGATCATTGCTGAAGCTGTCATATCTGAGAACAATATGGACTATCCAGTAAAGGTTAGTCTTGGTATAGAGCAATTTCCCATAAGAAAATATGGAAACCTAGTATTACCACAAGGAGAATATGAAACCCTATTGGTAACCATAGGAGAAGGAAAGGGACAAAACTGGTGGTGTGTAATGTTCCCACCTCTATGCTTCGTAGACATCACCCATTCAGTAGCCTACGAAACAGAAGGCGTCTTAGAAGATTTCATAATAGATGAAAATCAACCATTAAAACTTAAATCAAAAATAGTAGAATATTTAAAAGATAATTAGGAACAATGCACAAAAGGAACCGACCCCTTTGTGCATGATTTTTTTGTCTTCTATTTCCATGTATAATTTTGACCATAATACAAAAAATAACTAAAATATTGGAAGGAGGATAATTAATTGAAAAAATACACCATAATTACATTGGCATTTGTCATGTTATTTACAGCAGTAATCCAATTTTATGAGCCAGGATTAAATGCTAATTCCGCAAATAAATATAGTATGTATGCAGCTCTAAGAACCCTTTATTGGGGGTCTCAAGGAGATGATGTAAGAAGCGTTCAAGATAAATTACTAAGATGGAGATATTATGATGGAGCAGTAGACGGGGTATACGGAGCCAGAACCTATAGAGCGGTGCGTAGATTCCAAGAGAAAAATGGACTGAGGGTTGATGGAGTAGTTGGTCCATCTACAGCAGTAGCCCTAGGATTGCCTAAGGCATTTGCATCACCTGCATCGGCTCAAGGAGCAAATAGAAATGCTGATGAATATCTATTAGCAAGATGTGTACATGGAGAGGCAAGAGGAGAACCATATGTAGGAAAGGTTGCAGTAGCTGCAGTAGTGTTAAATCGAACCCGAGATGCAAGATTTCCAAATACTATATCGGGAGTAATATATCAACCATTGGCATTTACAGCTGTAGCTGATGGACAGATAAACCTAACACCAAACAAGGACTCCATAAATGCTGCAAGGGATGCCTTGAATGGCTGGGACCCTACCTATGGGACACTTTATTATTGGAACCCTGCAACAGCAACGAGTAAATGGATATGGTCAAGAAAGGTAACACTAAAAATCGGTAAGCATTGGTTTGGGATATAGGAGGACGACATGAGAGAAAATAGAAGCTGGATAGCTCCAGGAGTTTTAAGCTTACTTTTAGTAGCTTCGCTAGTATGGGGCTACAATCAATATTCAATAAGAGGGCAATATGAAACAGCATTAGATAATCACTATCAAAGATTATTCTATGATGTAAAAAGTCACGTAGAAAATGTTCAGGTTTCACTATCAAAGGCGCTTTTAGCCACAACTAAGGAAAGGAACGTACTACTATTTACACAAATCATGGATGATGCAGCATCAGCAAAGGATAAGCTAGCTCAAATGCCAATATCTCATGCAGATTCGGCTTCAACTGAAAAATTTCTAACACAAGCTTCAGATTATAGCTATTTCATCATACAAAAACATTTGGAAGGGCAAGACATTACGCCTGAGCAGAGAGAGGCACTAAAGGGTATTCAGCTAAATGCAGAAGCCTTTAATAATGAGTTAAACCTTTTAGCGGACAATATTATGGAAAAGAATTTTATAGTAGGAATGGCAAGAGCAGGGATGGATAGTAACACTGAAGCCATGTCAGCCAATACCTTTGTAACTAGTCTTGTGAATTTAGACAAGGAAGTAGCAAAGGCACCAGAACTGATATATGATGGGCCATTTGCAGACCAAATGGTCAATAAGAAAGCAGTAGGCTTAAGTGGAAATCAAGTAGATATAAACAAGGCTCAGCAAGCTGCCTTGAATTTCATAGGTCGCGAAAATCAAGGGAATATTCAAGCCTTTGAAGAAGGAGAAGGTATCAATGATTTGAAGATTCCATCCTACACCTTCCAAATTGAAAACAAGAATGGAAGAAATCAATTGATCTATGTAAGTGTATCTAAACAGGGCGGTAAGGTATTGAACATGACCAACCCTCGTGGAGTAAATGAGAAGAAACTATCTGTAGAACAAGGTCTAAAAAAAGCTCAAGAATACCTAATAAACAAAGGCTTTGACAATATGGAGCCAAATTATAATCTGAGATATGACGGAACAGTACTATATAACTTCGTTTATACAGAAGGAGATGTAACTATATATCCTGATTTAATAAAGGTTAAAGTAGCTTTAGATACAGGTGAAATAGTGGGATTTGATGCTTCGGCATATTATCTTAATCATCAAAAGAGAAATTTAAATCAAGCAACCATTTCAGAATCAGAAGCCAGAGCCCAAGTAAAAACCGACTTTAACATTGATTCAATAAGATTAGCCATGATACCAAAGGGCGAAAAAGAAGTAGTATGCTACGAATTCAAAGGGAAATATGAGGGTGCAGATTTTATAGTATATATAAATGCCCAAACAGGTCAAGAAGAACAAATACTACAAATAATTAAAAATGAAAACGGAACACTAACATTCTAATGGATAGAAAGGACCAAAGGGACCGACCCCTTTGGTCCTTTCATTATTCAAAACGTAAAAATATTAAAAAAATGATGTTTAAATCGTAAAAAGTGGTATATACTTAAATATATATCTAAAAAGGGGCTGTTCTTATGGAGTATTTTTATAAAACCTTTTATAATACAAATTTATATAATGATAGGGAAGCAATTGCCAAAAACAGATATAATTACGATAGCACAATAAAAACAGGATTAGAAATTAAGCCAATAGACCAACCAAATACATTCGGACTCTTTTATATACCGACTAATCAAACTATCAATTTAATTCAAAGGATAATGATATATGATAAGGAATTAGATGAGAAATTTGAAATGCTTCCTGGAGTAGCAAAAGATAGGTTTATTATAGAGGTAATCACTGACGAACTCTATAGTACCAATGAATTAGAGGGGGTTAGAAGCTCTAGAAATGAGATTGCAGAAAGCACAAGGTCCTTAATATCTAACAAAGAATCTAAAAGTAATAGGCTTACTAGTATGATAATTTCCTATTTAGAATTGATGAAAAGGAGTTTAAAACTTCCAAGTTCGGCTAAGGATTATAGAAAAATATATGACAACATTACAAATGGAGAAATAAAGACAGATGAATTTCCAGATGGAGAAATATTTAGAAAAGATCTCAACTATGTATTTAGAAGTGGAAAAGAAATACACAGAGGAGTCCATCCGGAAAAAGTTATAATCCAAAAAATTGAGAAATTGATTGAATTTATGAATAAGGATGATGAAATAAATTATCTTCTTAGAGTAGCAATAGGGCATTATTATTTCGGGTATATACATCCCTTCTATGATGGTAATGGAAGAACCAGTAGATTTATAAGCAGCCTATACTTGATGGAAGGGCTTTCCTTGATGACAGCACTGTCACTATCAAGAGGGTGCAATATAAATAGAACGGATTATTTAAAGAGTTTTGATATAACAAATAAAATAATATCCCATGGTGAATTAAATTATTTTGTAGATACATTTTTAAAAACCATAATAAAAGGGCAAGAGGATTTACTTACGGGATTGAATGAAAAAATAAGCTTACTTGATATGGCTTATGAAAAAATCAAAAATGATAAGACTATTGAAACAGAAGGTGAATTGAGTATGATGTTTGTATTTATTCAGGATCACTATTTTTCTATAAGTGATAGAGGTTTGACTGTTAAAGAAATGGTAGAGATACTAGAAAATACTGATGTCACTGTTAGAAAAAAATTAAAGGCTATGGAAGAAAAGGGTTTGATAAAAAGAATAAAATCTAATCCCTTAGTCTATGTACTACCAAATGAATATCTAGAAAATAGATAAAGGATTTTCTTAGCTGAAATCACCACCAAAACCAAACCCAGGGACAATAAAAAGAGTACAAGAAAGCCGAAACTCATTAAAAGATCTGAA
>CAYZZR010000083.1:0-730 GCA_964482775.1 uncultured Tissierella sp.
GCTAGGGCATTGTATCCAAATAGCACTTTATCTGACCTCTACGATGAGGTTGCAATGCCATCAGAGCTTAGGAAAGCTCATAGAGAAAATGATAAAGCGGTTATGCAAGCTTATGGTTTCTCGATAAAAGATACATCGGAAGCCAGTTGTGTATCCGAGTTAATGAAATTATATCAACAAAAAATAAGTAATTAGATATTTGTATACAGTAAAAGTACAAGAAACAGAGGGGATGTCTGACTATGAAATATCAGTGGAGAAAAGATGATAAGTCTATATATTTACCTAAAAATAAACCTGAAATAATTCATGTTCCTAAAATGAATTATTTTATGCTAGATGGAAAGGGAAACCCAAATACGCCTGAATTTGTAGAAGTCATAGAAGCTTTATATTCGGTATCTTATGGTGTAAGGATGAGTCATAAATCAGAAGAGATTCCAGCTGGGTATTATGAATATACTGTTTTTCCTTTGGAGGGAATTTGGGATTTAGAGGAAGATGCTAGGGGCAAGGATATCCTTGATAAGGATAAGCTTATATTTACTTTGATGATTCGACAGCCTGATTTTCTAACATCTGAGTTAGCAAATCAAATTATTGAACGAACAATGAAAAAGAAACCCAATAAATTAATTAAACAAATCAGATTTGAAAGTCTAGACGAAGGATTAAATGTTCAAATGATGCACATAGGCAGTTATGATGAGGAACCTGCAACCGTTGCCGT
>CAYZZR010000083.1:740-9086 GCA_964482775.1 uncultured Tissierella sp.
CTGGACAATAATGATTCGTCAACCTGACTTTGTAGATAACGATTATGCGAAATTCATTATCGAGAAAACGAAACAGAAAAAACCACATGCTCTATTAGACCAAGTGAAATTCGAAAAAATCATAGACGGGTTATGTATTCAAATGATGCACATAGGAAAATATGATGATGAGCCTGAAAGTTTCAAGCTAATGGAAGAGTTTTGTAGTGAGAATGGACTATTACGTATAGATAAAAGACACAAGGAAATATATATATCTGATTTTAGAAAAACTGAACCAGAAAAACTTAAGACAGTATTGAGGTTTAAGTCTGAGAAAATATAGTGGAGATTAAAGGGATGACTAAGTCATCCCTTTATCCTAATACACTTTTACTGCTTTCATTAATAAATTGATTGCTATATAGATTGTAGTAATAGCCTTTTTGCTTGACTAATTCCTTGTGATTACCTGATTCGGTGATCTTTCCATCTCTAATAACCAATATCCTATCAGCATTTCGAATAGTAGATAGTCTATGGGCTACTACAAAGCTCGTTCTACCATATAGTACTTTTTGTATTGCTTCTTGTATAATCTTCTCTGTTTCAGTATCTATGGAGGAGGTAGCTTCATCAAGAACAAATAGCTTTGGTTTTCTGATAATAGCTCTTGCAAAGGATATTAGCTGTTTTTGTCCTGTAGATAAAAGACTTCCACCTTCTCCAACCTCAGTATCATAACCCTTTTCCATATCCATAATAAAGTCATGTGCATCAACCAGCTTGGCTGCCTCTATTACTTCTTCATCACTAGCATCTAGCTTTCCATATTTTATATTATCCTTTATAGTTCCGCTAAATAAATGAGGAGATTGAAGTACATAGCCAAGGTTTTCATGAATCCAGTTTAATGGCATATCCTTGTAATCTATACCATCTATTAAAATTTCTCCACTGCTTGGTTCATAAAATCTACAAAACAGATTTACAATAGTCGATTTACCAGAGCCTGTTTCTCCAACCAAGGCTATGGTTTGACCAGGCTTTACCTCAAGATTAAAATTTTCCAAAACCTTCTCACCTGATTTGTAAGAGAAGTTTACATCATTAAATTCTATTTTGCCAACAAGCTCAGGCCAATTTTGTCTTTTAGGGTCAAAGATATGACCATACTTTTCTATTACATCATCTCTATCCTTAATAGTAGGTTCTTCGTTTAAGAGAGAAAATACTCTCTCAGCAGATGCTTGAGCACCTTGAACCTCAGCAAAGATTACTGCCATCTGCCTTACAGGCTCAAAGAATTGAGCTGTATATGAGATAAATGCAACCAAAGTTCCGTAAGAAATAATTTCTAATACTATAAATTCACCACCTATGGTCATAGCAAAGGCTGTACCTATGCTACCAAGTAAAATTACCAATGGTAGATAGATGGAGGATAGAACAGCAGCTCTTATGGAGCTTTCTCTTAAAGAATTAGTCAGGCTTGAAAATTCCTCTAGATTGATATCTTCTCTTACCAAGGTTTTAGTAGTTTTGGCACCTTGAATATCCTCGTTATATGCTCCAGTTATTTGAGAGTTGATTTTTCTGACCCCTCTTTGAGCCTTTAAAATTCGCTTTTGAAAGTATACACTAATAACTGCTAGTAAGGGTATGACTGAAAGGGTTATCAAAGCTAATTTCCAGTTTAAAATCAACATATAAATAGTAACCCCTGTCATTACAGTAAGACCCCAAGAAAAATCCACAAGGCCCCAGGAGATAGTTTCACTAAGTCTATTTATGTCAGAGGTCATTCTAGACATTAGCCAACCTACAGCTCTTTCATCGTAGTAGGAGAGAGGAAGTTCTTGCAACTTAGCAAATCCAATTTTTCTTATATCATAAGCCATTGTGGTTTCTAATTTTCCAGCCATAGAAATAAAAGCGTAGATAACCAATGCCAATAATACAATAGCAGCTAAATATATAGCTATATAGACTCTTAACCCTTCAAAGCTTTTATTTTCAACAAAGTTATCAATTGCATACTTTGACAATAAAGGGAAGCTGCTATCCAATACTCCTAAGAGCATAGTCAAAGCAATTAGCTTTATAAACTGAGCTCTATAAGGCTTTAATAGCTTAGCAAAATCCTTCCAAATATTTATATTCACCTTTTCATATATTTGCTCATTTTCTTCCATGTAATTCACCACCCAAAATTAATAATTTTCTTCAAAGGAAGATTGTATAGTATATACTCTCTTATAAAGGCCATCTTCTTGTATCAAGTCCCTATGAGTACCACTTTGAACGATTTTCCCTTTATCTATTACAATAATCAGATCTGCTTCAGAAACTGTTGATATTCTATGAGAAATAATTATAGTTGTTGCTTTGTTTTTTCTAAGATACAAGGCCTTTCTGATAGAAAGATCTGTTTCAGTATCAACTGCTGAAAGGGAATCATCAAATATAACAATTGGAGAATCGTTAATGATAGTTCTGGCAATAGCCATTCTCTGTTTTTGTCCTCCTGATAGAGAAACTCCTCTTTCACCCACAATGGTTTCATACTTATCTTCGAAGGAGTTTATATCATCATGAATTGAGGCAACTCTAGCAGCCTCATAGATCTTGTCATCTGCCATGCTAGGGTTTGTAAGCCTAATGTTCTCTTTAATTGATTTAGCATATAGGAAGGGCTCCTGTAGCACCAAGCCAACATTCTTTCTAATCCAATACTTGTCTATTGTATTTAGCTCAATTCCATCTATTTTTATTGAACCTTTATTATATTCATATAATCTAGGCAAAAGGTGGACTAAGGAGCTTTTTCCTGAGCCAGTTGAGCCTATAATAGCTATAGTTTGACCGGATTTTACACTAAATGATATATCTTTTAAGACAGTGGCATCATCCTGGTATCCAAAGCTTACATTTTCAAAATCAATATTTCCTTTTATATCAGGTCTTTCTCCAGTCTCTTCCAATAGCTCAATTTCTTCAGTCAATATTTCATCTATTCTTTTTATAGATATAGTAGTCTTTCCCATATCTGTTAAGGTTCTGCCCATTTGTCTAATAGGCCATATCATCATGTTTACATAACTTATAAAAGCTACTAGAGTTCCCAGTGTAATCTGGTCTATTACCACAAAGTAACTTCCAAGGATAATTACCATAGCTACCTGTATAAAACTAAAGAAGTCCGAAATAGACCAATATAAGGCGAGATTAAAAATAAGTCTATCAACCAAGCTTCTGTATTCTTGATTCCTTGTATCAAATTTATCTATTTCATATCTTTCCCTAGCAAAGGCTTTAACCACTCTGATACCTGTCAAATTTTCCTGCAAAGCAGTGGACATTCTAGCTTCAGATTCATCAGCCTTCTCAAAATCTATTTGTACCCTTTTAAAGAAGACAACTGCAAAAGCAAATATAAATGGCATAAGAGATATAGATATAAAGACCATTTTTACATTTAAAGAAACCATAATATAAAGAATAAATAATAGCATAAAGATTGAGCCTGCAACCTCCACAAGTTGAATGGCTAAGAACTTTCTAATTGTATCTACATCAGAAGTACACTTTTGTATGAGTTCTCCAGTTTCTGCTTTTACATGATATTCATAGGGCAATCTCTGAATATGATCATAAAGTTTGTTTCTAATCCTCATAGCTATTGATTCTGAGGATTTACTAGAAAGCGTGCTCTTAAAATATAGAAATACTCCTCTTATGGCGGTGTTTGCTACAATGATCAAACCCATAATCCAAAGATTTTTTGATAAAAAAACTCTACCACCCATAGAGTTCACTATAGCTTGAATAATCCTCGATGTTATGGGCTCATTTCCAACTATGGAGTCTATTGTAGTTCTAATAATCAATGGACCAATTGTATTAAAAGCTTGTGATAGTATTATGGATAACATTCCTAATAGGTAGATTAGCTTATATCCATTTGCAAATTGTAATAATTTCTTAAATTCTTTCAAGTACATCCCTCCTTGTGTCAGCAGCATTTTGGTTCGCAGTCTCTCAACTCAAATCTATTTGTTGCTATGCTCACATAGATTTGGTGCTCGGTGCCTTTTTGTCCAACGAACATAGTGAGTTGTAGACAAAACGGACAGTGGAACGCGTTTGACCTACCTGCAACTCACTTGCGTTCCTTGGGTTAGGTCATAAAAAACCGTAGGTAAACTATACCTACGGTAAAATCGACAAATGATCTAGCTAAAATATATAAATTTAGCTATAAACATAAATGGACACAAAAAAACCATAGGTAGATAACCTATGGTTATGTTTAGCTTAATTTAGAACATTAATCATAGGTCGTGTTTCTATATTCAATAAATAAGTTGCTTCTAATTTGATGGCTTTCATATTCACGACCTCCTTTCATATATTCAACAATACAATTGTATCTAGTAATTTATTTCCTGTCAAGAATTAATTTCCATTTGTTAGAATTTTTCCCAAAATAACTCCGTTGACACTAGCTTGCATCAATCCTCTAGTAATCCCAGCCCCGTCCCCACCTACATAAAGACCTTTAATATTTGTTTGGAAGTTTTCATCAAATAATACCCTATTTGAATAGAACTTAACCTCTACACCATATAATAGGGTTTCATCACTGGCAAGCCCAGGTGAAACAACATCAAGAGCAATAATCATCTCATCAATGCTCTTTAGTATTCTATAAGGTAAAACCAAACTCAAGTCTCCAGGAACTGCATCCTTTAGAGTTGGTACAATATTGTTTCTTACTAGTCTTTGCTCAGTTGTTCTTCTTCCTCGCTTAAAATCTCCATATCTTTGAACTAAAACCTTGTGACCAGACAACATATTACCCAATCTAGCAATGTGCATTCCATACTCTATAGGGGAGTTGAAGGGCTCTGTAAAATGTTTAGTTACAAGTAAAGCAAAGTTGGTGTTGTTAGATTTTAGTGCATCTGACTTATAGCTATGACCATTTACAACGGCCAAGTTACCTTCATAAATTTCTGTAGAAACTTCTCCACCTGGATTGGAACAAAATGTCCTAACCTTATCATCGAAGGTAGGGGTGTAGTAGATTAGCTTGCTTTCATACATAGCTTCGTTAAGCTCTTCCATAACTTCATTTCTAGTTTCCACTCTAACACCTATATCAACATCACCTGTTGTAGCCATTATATTTCTAGATGTACAAAGATCCTTTAACCAATCGGAACCTTCTCTACCTACTGCAACAACTACCTTGTCTGAATAATACTCTTGATCAGCTAATACACCAATCAGATTGTCATTTTCATCTAATATAATATCCTTAACAGGGTTTCTAAATTTCATTTCAACCCCAAGTTCAATTAAATGATCCTCAATTCTTGAATAAATAGCATATCCTTCTTCTGTACCCATATGTCTTATAGGGCATTCAACTAGCTTTAAATTTGCATTTATAGCCTTTTTTCTTATATTTCTAATCTCATTTACTTTATCAATACCATATATAGTTTCATCTGCTCCAAATCTTATGTAGACTTCATCAACATAGTTAATTAGCTCTTGAGTTTTTACATATCCTAGATGTTCAGGTAAATTTCCTCCAACATCAGGGGAAAGGGATAACTTTCCATCAGAATAGGCTCCAGCTCCTGCAAAACCGGTAGTTATATTGCATGGTTTGCAATTTATACATACACCAGTTTTTC
Organism: uncultured Tissierella sp.; assembly: GCA_964482775.1. Lineage (GTDB taxonomy): Bacteria > Bacillota > Clostridia > Tissierellales > Tissierellaceae > Tissierella_B. Next base: position 6,428 of record CAYZZR010000083.1, read on the forward strand.
TCTTTGGACAAATTCTTTTTTTAATAGAGTTACCTTTTTCTAAAATTAAAATTGAAGTTTCAGGATTGTTCTTTTTTACTTCAAGTGCAGTAAATATGCCACAAGGGCCAGCACCTATAATTATTAGATCATACTTCATTATAAAAACCTCCTTAGGTTATTTAACCAATGAATATGATACACTATAAAACTAAAGAAATCTAGTGAAATAAGTAAAAAGTGAGTAAAAAAATAAGGCTCTAAGAACCTTATTTTTTCAAATACTTTAAGAACCAGCTATCATTATTATTTGCTTCTAATTCATGAAATTCTTCTATAGGAATAGAGCTATTCTCGCACAGTTGCAAGATATGTTCTTTATCGGGACAGTTTACATATGCTGCGGTGCCACAGCTGGCACTTAATTGCCTTGGTACTGGCATCAACTTTACTCCTATATTATTTTCCTTTAGCTTTTTTTCAAATATCAAGGCATGCTGAGTTACACTAAAGGTAACTACACAATAATTATCATTCATAGTAAACCTACTTTTTAATATTTATTTCGAAATCCTCAGCTCTTTGGCTTACATCTACCTTGAATCCTTTTGATTCTACAAATCTTGTGATATTTTCAACAGCAACATTAGAGTCTACTAAAACCTTCAAGGATTTTGTAGAAGAGTCAATAGCATTTTTTGTCATTATAACAGGTTCAGGACAAGATCTTCCTCGTGCATCAATTATATTAGACATTCGCATTTACCCCCTTTGAAACAGTAGATGATGTTTTGGATTTTGTAGTAGCCAAAACTCCGTATGCCAGACATAAAACAAAAACAATACCAATAATAACGGCTATTTTACCATTAGTTGGAACACCTTTAGCACTTGCAGCTAGTCCAAAGTTATGAGCAAAGGCTGCTCCTACCATAAGTCCAAAAACTGTAATACCTGCATCTGTATCTCCTTGGCTTGATAGGATGGTTTGTCTGATAGGACATCCACCAAGTAATACAGAACACAATCCAACCAATGACATCCCTAAGAAGTTCCAAAGTCCATCAGTATGTGCAACTGGTTGTTCCAAGAAACCTAAATTAAACTTATCAAAGTTTAAGATCAAATTTCCTGCAAGAGCAAATACAAAGATACCTAAGATACCCCAAAGAAAATGAGTGTCTTTTATTAGAATCATATCTCTAAAGCCACCTGCAGTACAGATTCTACTTCTTTGTAAGCATACACCTACAAGAGCCCCTAGTGCTAATGAAATAATAACCGGAGCACCCATGGAGCCAGGACCTTCAGTGCTAAATAGGATGAAAGCCGGTTTAATAACTAAGAATATAAGTAAAACTAATGCAAATATTGGAAATATAAAACCTGCAACTTTAGGTTGGTCTAAGCTTTTTCCTAGTGTATAACCCTTCTTTAGGAATTGAACACCGACAAAAATACCTGCAATATATCCTGCTAGTCCAACCAAGGCGTTTAAGTCACCATTTGCTAGTCTTAAAACCATTCTTAAAGGACAGCCTAAGAATACCAAGGCACCTATCATTAAGAAGAAACCCAGAATAAATCTAATCAATGGAGAGGATCCGCCTTTAACCTTAAAGTCACCTGTAAAATAGGAAATAAGAAATGCTCCAAATATAATTCCAATAATCTCGGGTCTTATGTATTGAACAACTTCTGCTCTGTGCAAGCCTAATGCACCTGCAATGTCTCTCCAGAAGCATGCGATACAGATACCCATGTTCCCTGGATTTCCAAGCTTCATCAGTACTGCACCAACGAGACCGATAATACCTCCATAGGTGAACATCTTACCTTTACTACCCATAACAAAACCCCCTTAAATAGTATATTCAACTAGAGTATATCGAATTAAGAGGATTTAATTAAATTGATTTTTTTAATATGGATAATATTAGTATAGGTTTATTTAATAATTAACAAACTTTAAATGTATATTAAAGTACAAAATCTATGAAAATGAATTTTTCAAGGCATCTATATCTAGTATCTTCACTTTATTCTTATAGAAATCAATAATCCCATCCTCCTTCATTTTGACAAGTTCACGAGATAGAGAGGGCCTTGGAATGTTTAGCATTTCAGCCATTTTTTTTCTACTAAAGGGCAAAGTAATGTAATTGCTCTTTTGTTTTTTATATTCTTCAAGTATAAGATTAGCAATCTTTTTTCTTAAAGTATCCAAAGTTAGATTTGTTAGTCTTTGGTTTAACATTAAGATTCTGTTAGATAGAACCCCCATAAAGTTATTTAATATTCTGGTATCTAAAGTCATTAACTTTATAATATCATTTCTATCAACAAACATAACTCTTGAAGAGTCAGAAGATATAATAGTTGCAGGATATCTATGTTCACCAGAAAATACCAAGGCTTCACCAAAGATATTTCCTGCTTCAAAATGGTTTATAGTGACCAACTTCCCAGATGCAAAGGACTTATGAATTTCTATATTACCATCCAAAATGATACCTACGCTATCGCAGCTATCTCCTTCAATAGCGATGATTTCACCAGAAGGAAAGGATTTCAAATTATTTGGAATATTTTCTAGTACCTTTTCAATTTCTTCCTTATTCATATTTTTAAATAAGACGCATTTCAATAAACTATTTAAATTCATAAATTTCCTCCAATA
>CAYZZR010000084.1:0-9014 GCA_964482775.1 uncultured Tissierella sp.
ACATCCATGGTCTTTGATTTTCCATTCATCTTTATAGTGGTCTTTCCAATCCACATCTCTAGAGTATCCTTACCCTTTGTCAAGGTAATCTTCTGGTCCTTTGCATCATAGCCAACGCTTCCACCTAGAGACTCCATTACGGCTCTTATTGGTATAAGGGTTCTGCTGTTGTAAATTACAGGACTGGTGTCCCTGCCCGGATCAATCTCTTTCTTTACACCATTGACCTTCATCAGCTTTTGATTAATAGTCATCTCAATAATGGTTTTATTCCATGCTTTTGCTTCAGTTTCTATATTAAAGGATTTCTTGGTTAGTTCTCCATCCTTATCTGCAACAGCCATCTCCCCTGCTCCTACAGATATCTCTTTACCTGTTTTCTTAGATGTTAAGCTGACTACTCCTTCAAGGACCTTTAGGGTAGACTTACTTCCTGTCTCCTCACATACAAAGGTGGTTCCCTTGATACCTGCAACGGCTTGATTCATTTCAATTTCCATATTTCCATGGGTTATTATCTCCTGGATATTGGCATAGATATTTCCAATTATAAGATCAAGCTTACTTTCTTGGCCACTAGGAACAGTTATGATAATCTCACATTCTTCTTTCACAATGAAAGTGGTCATATCAAGCATACTTAAGATACACCCAGAATTTCCTGATGTTCTTATATGATCTCCTACATAAAGAACAGTATCCAATTCCACCAAGTCCCAGACATCCTCGTTATCTCCTCGGCGAACTTCTACTTCTCCATAAAGGTCTGATACTCTGATTCCTGAATCTACATAGTTTGGATCTTTTGGCTGGGTCTTAGGTGGAGTAGGTTTTGCTTCTGGAGTCACATTTTTTGATGGCATGGCCATAGGTTGTTTGCTGGCTGACCACTCATATATATAAGATGTTCCCTGTCCTACACCATCAAACATTGTTCTCAATGCAATTTTATCTCCTTCTTTGGATCCCTTTGGTGCTACGGCAGAAATAGTATCGCTTACATTGTAGACCTGCACTGTTTTATAGGTATCAATTTTAAAGTGAGTTTTTCCATCCTTATTTTTAAATCGAATGCTTCCTCCTGTTACCATTCCAGGTTCTACATCCCATTTATCAAAATCTGCACTGGCACTGGCATTGTCACTCCAATAGGATAAAAGTTGTTTTCCAAAACTTAATTTTAAGGATAGGGTTACAGTTTCTCCTCCTTGGATAGTGGTAGGCGGAGTGGAAAAAGTACATTGAGAAGTAGAATTTTCTCCCTCCAATAGATCAGGATCATAGTAAGTATCCCCTTCACCTAGGTATTCCCAAGAATAGCTATAATTTCCTAAATTGGAGCTAGAACTAGCTTTTCTTACACCTCCTGCATTGACTGCATCCACAGCAGCTTTACCATCATCTTCTACAATAGCCGCTAGAACCCATCTTTCTCCTGTTGCTTCTGCCCTAAATGGAAAAACAATAATACTAGTTATTATCATGGTTAAACACAGAAATCCTATAAATATCTTTTTCAATTTTTTCACTCCTTTTGTATTTAAAAATGATGACAGAAATATCTATATATGTATTATATATAAGGCCTCTGAGCTTTTCTTCACCCTATTAGGTGAATTAGGCATAAAAAAGCCCTCACCTTTTCGGGTGAGGGAACACTAGACTCATAAGCTCAGTCCTACTTTGGACTCCAACTTTGGAATATATATTTTTCACATGGGTTTTAACTGTATTTTCACTTATATTTAGCTCTCCAGCAATCATTCTATAGGTCTTTCCTTTTAAAAGTAAGTTTGCTATTTCTCTTTCCCGTTCAGTAAGCTTTTCTGTTATATTGAATTCTTCTATAATCTTTATTTGATTTTGAGCTAGCATTTCAGATAATACAGTTAAATATGCATGGTTTTTTAACAAATCAGTCAATCTACTATGTAGGGGTGGAAGCAATACCAAGGTGATACATACTACTCCTAGGGCAAGGAGAGTAGGGTTTTGGCTATGTTCATTTGCAGTGGAGACTAGATTTCCAATTAGTCCTCCAAGTAATACTCCTAGTACATTTGCAGAAAGTCCGATCCCAAGCAACTTAGAAGGATTGTTGTCTAGCTCTAACATTTCACCTAAAATGCTCCACCAAAAAAGGTCAAAGATACCACAGGCTCCCAACATTAGAGTGTTTACCAATATATAATCCATCCATGATCTCCCAAGTAGCTGAAAGAAAATAAAAGAAAAACCAATCATAGCTATGGCTACATAAAGAATATAGGCTCTGTTTGTTTTTTTGGGAAGATTTCTCATAATAAAAAGAGCAACAATATAAGGTACTGCCCAGTACCAGCCTGTCAAACCTTCTAGATGTGCAAATGCAGGTCCCTGTACTTGATACATAAGACCAGAATTGATGCTGATTATCATAATAAACATATATAATAAAAACATAGGAGCACCTTTCTTTATATGAAGCTCTCCAATAGATGAAGGTGAAGGACCTTCTATTGATTCATCTTTTGGAAGCATAAGTGCAAAGAAGAATGCTATACTTAAAAAGAGCATAGATAAAGCAAGCCCTAGATAGGGTGATAGATATGTGGAGGTCATATTGATCAAAATCATTAGGATATTTGAGCAGATAAGCCCTTCTGCAATTGTTTTTATTCTCTCCTGTTTTGGTGTACTATGCTTTAGATAATATCCCCATGCTGCTACACAGCAACCAACCAAAAATGTAGCCAAATATAATGCTATATTCCATAGAATTGATGGTTGAAAGAAGAATATAGCAGAAGTTACTATAGAAAAGGCAATAGAAAAGAGCATAAGTAACTTTGCGGCTTTAATATTTTTAATAAAAAAACAACATAGAATAAGTCCGAGAAAGTGTGAAATCATAGTACCGAAAACAAATGTATGAGTTGATAGATTGTACTTACCTAGAAGCTCATATAATATCTTGCCTTCAAAAGGGAATGCTAGTAGCCAAGAAAAAAAAAGGGAAAAAACTATGACTGTTAATTTGTCTTCAGTGATGATAAATTTTTTAGGAATCTCGGTCATTTTCCTCTCTCCCTTTTAAAAAATTTAAAATTTTGTAATTATTTCTTTTGCAGTGTCTTGTGAATTACTGTTGTTAAAACGACCAATGTAATCTCTATTCTTGTATTCATACATGGGATCATAGTATTTTATCATTAGATCTTCTATAGCTGATTTATAATCATGGCTTCTTACAAAGTCAATTAATCTATCTACATTACTATTACCTATATGTTCTTTTAGATGTCCTAAAGACTCAAGCAATTCATCATCTATATCATTAACATAATCCTTCAGTATATTATTTACCCTTAAATCAAGATCAGTATCTATTAAAATATTGTCTCCAGCCTTTATTGCATTAAATAAATATTCAGGCATTACAATCCTGCCTATTCTTTTGCTTTCACCTTCAGTAAAAACTATATTAGACTTTCTATTATTTAAGGACTCAAAAACCAAGCTTTCAAACATTTTTTGGCTGTTAGGGTGTCCCAATCCTACTCCACCAAATAGGGAGCCTCTGTGGTTGGCACAAGCTTCTAAATCTAGTATATCCTTATCCATTTCCTTAAGATACTTTAGTATATCAGTCTTACCTGATCCAGTATTCCCATAGAGGACAATAAACTTAACTTGTTCAACCAATCTAGGGAGGCTATCATTAATGTATTTTCTATAGCCCTTATAACCGCCTTCTAGACGAATTGCATTTATACCTATAGCTCTAAAAAGTGTGCTAAGGGTCAAGCTTCTAAAGCCACCTCTTGCACAGAAAAACACAATATTATCATATTCTTTATCAAGTTTTACAACCTTTTCATAGATTTCAGGTAGCTTATTTGCAGCAGCCTCAACACCTAATTGTTTAGCCTTATCTATACTATCTTGAACATAAGTAGTACCAATAATAGCTCTTTCTTCATCAGTAAATATTGGAATATTTATAGCACCTGGGATTGTCTCAGACTTAAACTCTCCTGGACTCCTTACATCAACTAACAGAAAGTTTTTACCAATTTCATTCTTAACTATATCTTCATATTGTACTTCTCTAAACATCATTTACCTCGATTCTGATTTAAGTTAGAAAAATCTAGTTTTCTCATTAAATCATTATACTCCTTTTAAAGCTTATAATAAAGAAATTTAGGAAAGATAGACTTATTGATTAAGACTACTAGATAGTATATAGCTATGCTATAATAAAGATACTTAAGTATACAAGATGAGCTAGGAGGCAATCTATGATGAAAATTCTTGTAATAGATGGTCAGGGTGGAAAGATGGGTAAGACCATAGTTGAAAACTTAAAGATGGAATTACCAGAATGCAAGATTACGGCTATTGGTACAAACAGTATCGCCACATCTGCAATGTTAAAGGCAGGAGCAGATATGGGGGCTACTGGTGAAAATCCTGTTATATATAATTGCTTAGATGCGGATATTATCATAGGGTCCATGGGAATTATAATCGCAAACTCATATATGGGAGAAATAACATCAGCCATGTCAAGCGCCATAGGTAATAGTAAGGCAGTTAAAATCTTAATCCCAGTAAATAGATGTAATCTATATGTAGCAGGAGTAAAGGAGTTATCCTTTAGTGAATATACAAGGTTGGCTATTTTGCAGGTTAAAGAGATAATTACAAGTAAAAACTAACAAGAATTTCTTGTTAGTTTTTTTCAGTGCTCATATCTATAATTATTTGACATTTTTCTTTAATATTAAAACTAGAAAAATAATCATTTTCTAAGGGTATCCATAGATCCATAAATTTTCTATGCATGAATTCACCATTTCTTTCTAAAATCCTGAGACTTTGCTCTGATTCATTTACATCTAGGAATACTTTCAAATCATAATTTTCAATCAATGTAGGATGCAAGCTATAGCTACCTTCGATTATATTTAACTTCTTTGGATCAACGGCTATTATTTGATCTAACACTCCTCTTTGGCAATTATAAGTTGAGTAGCTAAATTTATCTTCACTTATTAAGCCTCTGATTACTTCTTCTTTAAACCTTTCATAATCAACATTTCCACCAGTTTCTCTCAATCTTTCATGAGTTTTTTGCTCGGGTCTTAGAAAAAAATCATCCATATGAAATATATTGCAGTCATAAGAAGTCTTTAAATATTGAGCAAGGCTTGATTTTCCAGCAGCACTTCTTCCATCAATTGCAATTAAAAGACTTTTTTCCTTCAACTTCAAGAGAGAATCGATTTGGTCTCTTATTTTTTTTAGTTCTTCTTTATCCATTTATTATAAGTTTCCCTCTTTTTAAGCTGGCTACAATAATTGGAATGATAATGATTTGTATTACCATGCCTATTATTGCATTTACAAAGGCTCCTGCAACAAACATTTCCCAGGTAAAGGCTGTAGAATTAATCCCAAATAGAAAGAAACTAGCTGCTCCCCAAACTATTCTGCCAAATATCATGGATAAGATTAATGTGATATAGATAAATAGGTTCTTTTTGGGAAAAAGCTCATATAAGAGTCCAGTCAAAAAACCATAAGTTCCTAATTCAAAAGCCATTGCTATAGCTATTGGAAACATAGGGGGCATTCCAAATAAAAGACTTCTCAATATAGGAATTATAAAGCCTATTATTAATCCATGCTTCCATCCTAGGACAAAGCCAGCAATTAAAACTGGTATATGCATGGGTAATAACTTGTTGCCGATACTTGGGATTTGACCTGTTAAAAATGGTAAGACAAGACCCAGACCAATAAAAACTCCTGAAAATACTAATTTTCTTACAGATTTGTAATCCATCATAAACCTCCTCACAAAAAATACCACAAAGATATCTAGTTATTAAAAACGATACCTTCATGGTAGTAATTTTGATTTAATCTTAGTTAATAAGTCGCCTACTTCAGTAGTGCATTATAAATAAATTACCATATTACTATTTCATTGTCAACATATCAAGTGGTTGAGAATAGCAAATTATGATACAATTAAAGAAAATAAGTAAAGAGATTTGAGGAGCTAATATGAGTTTAATTGAAATAAAAAAGACAACTCAAGAGATTTCAGATGCCATACAGGCAGTACTTCATGTAGATGTAACAATTGCAGATGCAAACTTAATAAGGGTAGCAGCCACTGGTAAATATAAGGAATTTATTGGAGTAAAACTCCCAGAGGGCTGTTCCTTTGAACAAATAGCCTTATCCAAGAAGGCTCAGTTTATCAAGAATCCAAATAGTAATGAATGCACAAGTTGTAGCTCAAAGGGTAATTGTAATGAGATGGCTACATTAGGATATCCAATTTTAGATGAAGAAAATCTAATTGGGGTTATTGGACTTATAGCCTTTGATAACAAGCAAAAGGAAGAGCTATTTAGCAAATATGATTCATTATTAGAGTTTTTGAGTAAGTTATCGGACCTTTTAGTAGGGAATCTAAAGAAATCTGCTTATATAAGAAGACTTAAGGTTCAAGATGAGCTAATTAATTTAACTATAAATAATTTAGATAGTGGCATAATATGCACAAATATTGAGAATAGAGTACAGTTCATGAATACTATAGCCTGTGATATGTTAAAGATGGGGAATAATAACACAATTGATAAGAAGATTGAAGAATTATTACCAGTAGATATTGTAAATTTAGAAGCTAATACAAGAAAAGAATTCAAATTCAATATAAATAACCACAAAGAGAGTTTTATAATTTCAAGAATACCAATACTATTTGAAAGTAAAATAGCAAGCAATCTATATACAATACACAAAAGCTCTAAGTATATTCAAGATGCTTATAGCATTATGAATGTAAATTTCAATTTAGATTTCAGCAATATAATTGGTGAAAGCAAAGAGATTAAGAGAGTCAAGGAACTTGCTAAGAATGTTGCAAAAAGCAAATCAACAGTCATACTTCGTGGTGAAAGTGGTACAGGTAAGGAACTATTTGCTAGAGCAATACACAATGAAAGCTTAAGAAAGAATGCCCCATTTATAGCAATAAATTGCGCGTCTATACCTGAGAATCTTTTAGAAAGTGAGTTGTTTGGATATGAAGAAGGTGCATTTACAGGTGCATCAAAATCAGGGAAAATTGGCAAATTAGAGTTAGCTAATAATGGTACATTGTTTCTTGATGAGATTGGCGATTTACCAATACATCTTCAACCTAAATTGTTAAGGGTTTTGCAGGATGAAAGCTTTACCAGACTTGGAGGTAAGGAGTTAATATCAGTTAATTTTAGGTTAATTGCCGCTACAAATAGAAATCTTGAAGATATGGTTGAGAAAGAGCAATTTAGGGATGACCTATATTATAGATTAAATGTTATACCTATTGAGATTCCTCCATTAAGAGATAGAGGAGAAGACATAAACATACTTAGTGAATACAGCTTGAACAATTATTTAAATAAGCTAAACAAATCTGATATTAAATACTCTGAGGAAGTAAAGGAAATAATGAGGAAGTATTCCTGGCCTGGGAACATTAGAGAGTTGGAAAATTGCATTGAATACCTGGTCAATACAGTAAAGAGTAAGGTTATACTTAAATCCGATTTGCCAAAAAACATTCTAAATCAAAATATTAATAAACTTGAGATTAATGGAAGCCTAAAGGATATAATGGAGACTTATGAGAAGGAAATAATCATAGATATGCTTGAAACTCATGGTTCTACAGCTGAAGCAAAGGTGAAGATATCAGAAATACTAGATATTAATTTAGCTACATTTTATAGAAAATTGAACAAGTATAAATTACAATAAAGCATATTAAAAATTGCCTAGACCTTTTAAATAGAGATCTAGGCAATTTATTAATTAACTTTATTTCTTGGTCTTAAACCACTAAGGGCATCGATAATATTATCTGCGGCAATTTCCGCCATTCCGCTTCTAGCCTCAACAGTAGCATTTCCTATATGAGGTGTCAGAATTATATTATCAAGCTCTTCTAGTCCCTTAGTTACACTTGGTTCAAATTCATAAACATCAAGTGCGGCACCTTTGATTACCTTGTTCTTTAATGCTTCAAGCAAAGCTTTTTCGTCAATTAATGGACCTCTTGCAGCATTTATTAGAAAGGCATTTGATCGCATTTTCTTAAAGGTACCCTCATTAAATAGATGATGTAAGCTTGGATTATAGCTTAGATTTAGAGAAATAAAGTCAGAGTTTTCTATAAGATCTTCTTGGGATACAAATTTCACTCCTAGCTCAGACTCCACTTCCTTAGCCAATTGACTTCTATTGTTATAGATAATATTCATGTCAAAAGCCTTAGCTCTTTTTGCAACTGCCTTACCAATGTTACCCATACCTATAATACCAAGAGTTTTCCCTGCTAATTCAGTTCCTAGTTGATATAAAGGCGCCCAACCAGTAAATTGGCCTGCTCTGGTAATTTTATCTCCTTCAACAACCCTTCTTGCAATTCCTAGCATTAAGGCAAGGGTCAATTCAGCAGTGGAAATTGTAGATATTTTTGGTGTATTGCTAACATGGATATTGTATTTACTTGCAGTTGCTATATCTATATTGTCAAAACCAGCTCCATAGTTTGCTATGATTTTCAATTCCTTATTTGATTCTATAATGTCCTTGTCTATTTTGTCTGATAGGATGCATAGAAGTGCATCCTTGCCTTTAATCCCCTCTATGATTTCATCCTTTGATAATACACTTATATCATCGTGCATTGTCACTTCATAATTCTTAGATAGCTTATCATAAGCTATTTTAGGAATTTTACTCGATATAAATATCTTTTTCATCTTAAGTCTCCTCCCAAAAAACTATTAGTTGCATGTAAATGATTTTACTCATGGTAATTATTATTCTATCATGTTAAATCCAATAAGACAATGGTAGATTGTCACTACTATATGCTCTTTATCAGGAAATTCAAGATTAATCTTCACACCATAACATCAGTTTAAGCTTCGAGGAAACTGCTTGCAGTTTCTACACAC
>CAYZZR010000085.1:0-9012 GCA_964482775.1 uncultured Tissierella sp.
TTTTCAAGGCGAAGTTAGGAATCAAATTATTAACGCGTCGTAGACGCTATTTTCATGAAAATATGGTACAATAAGAGTATGTGACTAGAAAGGGGATACAAATGATTATACTAGGAATTGACCCAGGAATTGCAATCGTAGGCTATGGTATAATTGAGTGTTTAGGAAATCATTTTAGTGTAATTGATTATGGTGCTATTACAACAGATGCATCTCTAATATTTCCAGAAAGATTAAAATTGGTATATGATCAATTGACTAATATTATTGATAAGTATAATCCTGATGATTTTGCAATTGAAGAATTATTTTATAATAAGAACGCAAAAACAGTTATAAAGGTAGGACAAGCTAGGGGAGTGGAAGTTTTAGCAGCTGTCAATAAAAATATTCCTATTTATGAATACACCCCACTGCAAATAAAACAAGCGGTAGTTGGTTATGGAAGAGCAGAAAAGCATCAAGTTCAAGAAATGGTTAAGATGCTTTTAAATCTAAAAGAAACACCTAAACCTGATGATGTTGCTGATGCACTTGCAGTTGCAATTACTCATGGTAGTTGTTTGAATTTTAAGGATTCATTTCTCATGAAATAAATATTGGAGTGATTTTATGTTCGAGTTTATTATTGGTAAGATAGTCAGTATACATACGGATTTCATAGTTATTCAAAATAATGGAATTGGATATAGAGTATATAGTTCATCCAATAGTATGAGTAACTTAAAAATAGGTAAAGATGGTCAGTTACTATATACTCAACTTATTGTAAGAGAAGATAGTGCTACAATAATTGGTTTTGCAAGTGAAGATGAGATGGCTATGTTTAATCTTTTACTAATGGTTTCAAAAATAGGCCCTAAAATTGCTTTAGGAATATTATCATCTCTTTCACCAAATCAGATTAGAATAGCAATTTTAAATAAAAATGTAGACGAATTATCAAAATGTCCTGGAATCGGCAAGAAAACAGCTGAAAGAATGATAGTCGAATTAAAGGATAGAATTGATCCATCATCAGTAACAGCAGAAAATGAAAGCGTAAATGGTCTTAATAATGACTATAATGAAAGTTTAGAAGCACTAGTTAGTTTAGGATATTCAAAATATGAAGCAGAGAATGTACTAAGAGATATTGATACTAAAGATATGGATTTAGAAATGATTATAAAAGAAGGTTTAAAAAGATTGTCTAGAAAATAGAGGTGAATTGTATGGAGGAAAATGACAGAATCATTGCCAGGAACTTTAAGGACGAAGATATAGAAAATGAATCTTCACTTAGACCAAAGTGGATTGATGATTACATTGGTCAAGATAAAGCTAAAGAGAAATTAAAAATATTCATTGAAGCTGCCAAGGGTAGGAAGGAATCCCTTGATCACGTATTATTATATGGACCACCTGGATTAGGTAAAACAACTTTAGCAAATATTATAGCCAATGAAATGGGTGTAAATATTAGAGTAACATCAGGCCCGGCAATAGAGAGAGCAGGAGATTTAGCGAGCATATTGACTAACTTAGGAGATGATGATGTCCTATTTATAGATGAAATACATAGGATAAATAGAACTGTTGAAGAAATATTATATCCAGCAATGGAGGATTTTGCTCTTGATATTATTATTGGTAAAGGACCCTCAGCTAGATCAGTAAGATTAGACTTATCAAAATTTACCCTTATTGGCGCTACTACAAGGGCTGGCCTATTAACATCACCTTTGAGAGATAGATTTGGAGTTATGTTAAATCTTGACTTGTATGATATAGATAGTTTAACAAATATTGTAACAAGGTCGGCTAAAATCTTAGATATACAAATTGAAGATCTAGGTGCAATAGAAATTGCAAAAAGATCTAGAGGTACCCCTAGAATAGCAAATAGGCTGTTAAAGAGAGTAAGAGACTATGCACAAGTAAAAGAAAATGGTATAATATCACACCATGTAGCAAAAAAAGGATTAGATATATTGGAAATAGATGAGCTTGGTCTTGATTATGTAGACAGAAAATTGATATTAACTATGATAAACAATTTTGCTGGAGGACCGGTTGGACTTGACACACTTTCTGCTGCTACTGGTGAAGAAAGAGGTACTATTGAGGATGTTTATGAGCCATATTTACTTCAAATTGGTTTTTTAAATAGAACACCAAGGGGTAGAGTTGTTACTAAAAAGGCTTATGAGCATTTCAATATACCATTTGTGGAGGAATAAAAGAATTGGATTCATTAGGTAAATTAATAATACTCATTGGAATTGGCTTAGTAATTATTGGGCTATTAATCACATTTGGAAGTAAATTTGGCTTTGGTAGATTGCCAGGAGATATCTTTATTGATAAAGGGAATTTTAAGTTTTTCTTTCCTATAACGACTTCAATAATTTTATCATTACTATTATCTTTAATAATAAAAATATTTAGAAAGTAGGGGCAATATGATAAAAATGAAAATAATTCTAGTACTAACATTAATTTTAAGTATACTACCACTAGATGTGTATAGTGATAAATTGAATAATGAATATTTAAAAGTTAAGATAGGCAGTAGTAAAAACATTTCTGATTCAGCTATTTTAGAAAGTGAAAATGGATTTTATCTATACGAAACTTATGACCTAGGTGATGAAATAGAACATATAAAGGATAAATTAATAATCATTACAATGGATAGTTCTGGAAGAATCCTGATTTCAGACGAAGATAATGATATAATAACTAAGATATCAGGTGATGGCTCCATCCTTATAGGGTCAACAGATTTTTTTGATTCCATTGTAGAAGTTGAAAACAATAAGTATAGAGATTATATTACCTTTATCACAAAAGATAATAATTACTCTATAATTAATTATGTTGAAATGGAGCATTATTTGTTTGGAGTTGTACCAAGAGAGATACCAGCAAGCTCTCCTGAAGAGGCTTTGAAGGCTCAAGCAGTAGTTGCTAGGAGTTACGCATATAAAAATATGAGTAAACATATAAGCGAAGGTTATAACCTTTGTGATACGACTCATTGTCAAGTTTATAAAGGCTTTGACAATGAACACCCATCAACAAATAAAGCAGTAGTAGATACCTACGGTGATTATGTTACCTACAATGGAGTTGTTGTAGAGACTCCTTATCATTCCAATTCTGGAGGCTATACTGAATCAAGTGTTAATTCTTGGGGAGGAAATTTACCATATTTAACATCTGTAGAAGATAGGTTTTCTGTTAATTCTCCAAATAGTACGTGGACTGTAAATGTTTCCTTGTATGATATGCAAAGTAAACTACTAACAGCTGGCATTGACATTGGACAGATTAAGAATCTGGAGCTTCTAAGTACTACTGAGACAGGTAGAGTAAAAGATCTGAAGATAGTTGGAAGCCTTGGAGAAAGGGTGATTAAAGGAACTGAACTTCAAAGTATCCTAGGACTAAAAAGTAGAACTTTTACTATTTCTAGTGCAGGAAAAAGTTCGGATAAAAAGGTATATGTGTTGGATGGAACTAGCTTTTTTCCTAGAGAAATAGATTTACAAACAGCATATATACAAGATAATAGTAATTATGTGAGTGTAAATAGATCAACTGTATCTAGAGCTATTAGTAAAGATAGGACAAGTAATTTAACCTCAACATATACATCTACATATGATCCCTTGTCATTCACTATTGATGGTAAAGGATATGGTCATGGCGTAGGAATGAGTCAATATGGTGCAATGGAAATGGCAAAACAAGGTTATAATTATTATGATATAATCACACACTATTATAGTGGCGTAGAGATATTAAATTTAGGCAAATAAAGGATGAAAAGATGAAGACAAAAGATTTTTATTATGATTTACCACAAGAACTAATTGCTCAGCATCCTCTTGAAGATAGAGTTGAATCAAGATTGTTAGTATTGGATAAGGACAATGGAGAAATTGAGCATAAGCATTTTAAAGATATAATAGATTATTTAAATAAAGGGGACACTTTAGTTGTTAATGATACAAGGGTATTACCTGCAAGATTATTTGGTAATCGAGTTGGTAAGGAGGAGAAGGTAGAGTTTTTACTATTAAAAAAAGTTGAGAACAATACTTGGGAAACCCTAGTTAAACCAGGAAAGAAGGCTAGGATTGGAGACAGCATTGAATTTGGTGATGGTCTTTTGAAGGGTGAAATTGTATCTATTGGAGAAGATGGAACTCGCTTTATAAAATTTGATTACAAGGGGATATTTGAAGAAATATTAGATAAATTAGGAGAAATGCCTTTACCTCCATACATTACTGAGAAATTAGATGATAAGGAAAGGTATCAGACAGTGTATTCAAAAAATCCTGGTTCAGCAGCAGCTCCTACTGCAGGATTACATTTTTCAAAAGAACTGTTGGAGAGAATTAAAGATAAGGGAATAAATATTGCTTATTTAACCTTACACGTAGGACTGGGTACTTTTAGACCTGTTAAGGTTGATGATATATTAGAACATCACATGCATTCAGAATACTATAACCTTAATAAAGAATGTGCTGACATTATTAACAATACTAAAATAAATGGTGGTAAGGTTATAGCTGTTGGAACAACATCAACTAGAACCTTGGAGACTATAGCAGATGAAACTGGATTTGTCAAAGATGGCTCAGGGTGGACGGATATATTTATATATCCTGGATATCAATATAAGATTGTAGATGCACTTATTACAAATTTTCATTTGCCTGAATCTACACTTATGATGCTAGTAAGTGCATTTTCAACTAAAGATATAATAATGAATGCTTACAAAACCGCTGTTGAAAAAGAATACAGGTTTTTTAGTTTTGGAGATGCGATGTTTTTAAAGAGTGATAATTAATGGAGGAGAATAATGGGAATTACATTTGAATTATTAAAAGAATCTTCGGATTCTAAAGCTAGGCTGGGTTTACTTCATACTCCTCATGGAGATATAGAAACGCCTATATTTATGCCTGTAGGAACTAGAGCTACTGTCAAGGCTATGACACCTGAAGAGGTTAAGGATTTAGGTGCTCAAATAATACTGAGTAACACTTACCACCTGTATTTAAAGCCAGGACATGAGTTAATAAAAGAAGCTGGTGGACTACACAAGTTTATGAATTGGGATGGGCCAATTTTAACTGATAGTGGAGGATTTCAAGTTTTTAGCTTAGGCGATTTGAGAAAAATCAAGGAAGAAGGTGTTGAATTTAGATCTCACATAGACGGATCAAAACACTTTCTTACCCCTGAAAAGTCAATAGAGATTCAGAATGCTTTAGGTTCAGATATTATGATGGCCTTTGATGAATGCGCACCTTATCCAGCAACTTATGAATATGTAAAGGAATCTATGGAGAGAACAACAAGATGGGCTCAAAGATGTAAGGATTTCCATAATGATTGGGATAGACAAGCAATTTTTGGAATTGTTCAAGGTGGAATGTACAGAGATTTAAGAGAAGAAAGTGCAAAGGCTCTTGTTGCTATGGACTTTCCTGGATATGCTGTGGGTGGTTTAAGTGTTGGTGAGCCAAGAGATTTAATGTGTGAAGTACTAGATTATACAACAGATCTTTTGCCTAAAGAAAAGCCAAGATATTTAATGGGAGTAGGAACACCTGATTATCTATTTGAAGCTGTTATAAGAGGTATAGACATGGCTGACTGTGTATTGCCAACTAGAATCGCTAGAAATGGAACGGTTCTTACAAGCAATGGCAAACTTGTTATTAGAAACGGTAAGTATGCAAAGGATTTTAATAAACTAGATTCAGAGTGTGATTGCTATACTTGTAAAAATTATTCAAGAGCTTACATTAGACATTTATTCAATGTAGATGAAATTTTAGGTGCTAGACTTGCAACAATTCATAATCTACACTTTCTAATAAAATTAATGGAGAATATAAGGAAAGCTATAAAAGAAGATAGACTAATGGAATATAAAGATGAATTCTATGAAAAATATGGATATAATGTATAATTGTTTATGTTTTTTATAAAATTTAATGTATAATATAAATTAGAGTAAATAATTGAAAAGGAGGGGTTATATGAATGCTCAACAGATACAAGGTTTAATATTACCTATAGGTTTTTTAGTAGTATTTTATATATTTGCTATAAGACCACAAAGAAAAAAAGATCAGCAGATAAAGGAAATGAGAAATGCACTTAGAGCTGGTGATGAGATTATTACCATAGGAGGAATTTATGGTAAAATACTTAAGGTTAAAGAAGATATGGTTACAATAGAAGTAGGTACTGCTAGAACAAAATTAGATATTACTAAATGGGCAATTGGATCAGTTATTAATAAAAATGAATCAAAGAATAACAAAAAAGAAGATACAATTGAAGAAACTAAATTAGATAATGATATAGAAAATTAATTCTAAAACTTCCTTAATAAAGGAAGTTTTTTTGTACTAATTATTCCTAATATACAATAAATTACTATAGAAAGGGAGTGATTTTGTGTTAGTAAGGAATAAAACAAAGATAAGGTATTTGCTAAAGGGGTTATTATTAGCTATAATTATAACGACTGTTTTACTAATGCTTATATCAGTATTATTGAAATTTACTTCGTTAAGTGAATCAAAATTACCACATTTAAACAATATAACCATGTTAATAAGTATAGTTATATCAGGAATTTATGTAGCTTTTAAAATAAAGGAAAATGGATGGTTAAATGGTGCATTAGTAGGTGTAGTATATTCATTAATAATAATTTTATTAGGTTGGATTTTTATAAAAGAAAGTAATTCTCTTATGTTTATTGCGACTAGAATAGCATTATCAACAGTGACTGGTATCATTGGAGGAATGATTGGAATCAATATTGGTTGATAGTAAAATAAGACTTTTACTTGTGGATTTAATATGTTATAATTATCTACAGTATTAATTGAGGAGGTCGAAAATGAAATACATAAAAACCTTAAGTGGTAGAAATTTAAAAGACACTTTAGCTAAAGGTGGTTGTGGTGAATGTCAGACATCATGTCAATCAGCTTGTAAGACTTCATGTACTGTTGGAAATCAAAAGTGTGAAAACAAGTAAAATAAAAGGTAGTGGTTTTCCACTGCTTTTTATTTGTGTAGATTAGGTTTTAGGGGGCAAATTGATGAATAAAGCAGCAAAAATACATAAATTTTTCTTAAATAACAGATATATTGTTTTAGATGTAAACAGTGGTGGCGTTCATATAGTCGATAAAATAGTATATGATATATTAGATTTATATGAAGAAAACACTCTTGATAATATAGTAAAGATGTTAGAAGCTGAACATGGTGAAAGAGCAGTTGTAGAAGCCTATAATGAAATAAATATTTTAATTAATGAAGGTGTCTTATTCTCAGAAGAAGATGATATATCTAAATTTGTATACAATAATGAAAACATTGTAAAAGCAATGTGTCTTCATGTAGCGCATGATTGTAACTTAAAGTGCAATTATTGCTTTGCATCTCAAGGGAATTTTAAAGGGGAAAGATCCCTAATGTCCTTAGAAACAGGAAAAAAATCTTTGTTGTATTTAGCTAAAAACTCAGGTAATAGAAGAAACTTAGAGGTTGATTTTTTTGGTGGTGAGCCTCTAATGAATTTTCAACTAGTAAAAGACCTAGTAGCATATGGTAGAGAAATTGAAAAAGAGTATAATAAGAATTTTCGATTTACAATTACTACAAATGGAGTTTTATTAGATGATGATAAGATTGATTTTATCAACGAAAATATGGACAATGTAGTTCTTAGTTTAGATGGCAGAAAAGAGATTAATGATGAAATGAGAAAGACAATCACAGGTAATGGTAGTTATGACCTTATTCTTCCAAAGTTTAAGAAAATGGTAGAAAAACGTGGTGACAAGGATTATTATATAAGAGGTACCTTTACCAATAAGAATATTGATTTTTCTAAAGATGCATTAGATTTTTATGACAAAGGCTTTAAAAAAATATCTATTGAACCAGTAGTGACTTCTGAAGAAATGGATTATGCACTTAGAGAGGAACATCTTGAAGAAGTGTTAAATGAATATGAGAAGTTTTCTAAAGACTATATAGATATTAAAAAGAAGGATAAAGACTTTTATTTCTTCCACTTTATGATTGATTTAGAACAAGGTCCTTGCATTATAAAGAGATCAGTAGGTTGTGGTGCAGGTAGTGAGTATGTAGCAGTTACTCCAGAAGGGGAATTATATCCATGCCACCAATTCGTTGGTGAAAAGGAATTCTTGATTGGTAATGTTGATGAAGGAGTACTAAATACAGATTTAAGAGAAAAGTTTAAAAAGGCTAATGTATATAACAAAGAGGAATGCAGAAGTTGTTGGGCTAGATTTTATTGTAGTGGTGGATGCCATGCAAATGCATATTATGCTCATCAAGACCTTTCAAAACCATATAAATTAGGATGTGACATGGAAAAGAAAAGGATTGAATGTTCAATATCTATATTAGCAAATCAAGAAGATTAACAATGTTATACAATAAAACTGCTAAGTAAGCAGTTTTTATTGTATAATTTGAAATAGCTTTACTATGTATGATTTTTAGATCAAAACATTGTTAAAAGTCTATTGTATCTAGAAAAGTGATAAAATCTCTTTTTTGGGTAAATATGATTATATAATACAAGGAGGCTATCATGGAAAAGGGATTTATATTATCTTTAATAATCGCTGCTATTGTAGGTGTATTTGCTCTTAGTAATGGAGAGAAAGTTGAAATTGATTTGATTTTTACAGAGGTAATCATGTCTCAAGCTATTGTTATATTTATATCTACTTTTTTAGGTGCAGTTATAGTTGCTTTATTAAGTTGGGTAAAGAGTTGGAAATTTAAAAGACAGATAAAGGAATTAAACAAAAAAATTACAATGATTGAAGATGAAAAACGACAACTAAATGATATAATAAGTTCAAAAGAAGAACAAATTAAAACATTATATAACAGAAATACTGAAATTATATCAGAAGATTAGTAAATATTAGA
>CAYZZR010000086.1:0-8998 GCA_964482775.1 uncultured Tissierella sp.
GATTCAAAAGTTGCAATGGCATATCTGCCTTTAGCACCTGTTCCTCAAGATAGTCTCTTTGTCTAAAACCTAAGATCCCAGCAATCATAAAGATTGGAAACATCCTAATTTCACGGTTTAACTTGGTCACGCTATCGTTGTATATTAGTCGGCTAGTACGCACCATATTTTCAAAAGTTTCCACTGCATCCATGGTTTTTATATATGTTTGATTGGCCTTTAATTCAGGGTATTGCTCACTTACCATGGCAATCTTGCCTAAGGCCTCGGAAATAACTCCTTCTTGACGCAATACATCATCCGGTGTGGATTTTGCTGTAATTACGCTTCTTCTTGATTTGATTGTTTCTATCAGTGTTTCGCTTTCGTGCTTAGCATAGCCTTTGGCTAAATCCAAAAGTGACGTCAGTGCATCAAAGCGGCTGGAAAGCTGTACTCCTATCTGACTCATAGCATTGTTGATATTTTCATCTAGTACCACTAGTTTACGTTGGGTGGAGATGGTCCATAGTACAATGGCTACAACTATTACCAAAATCGACATATAGATTGGCAGCATAATATAAAGCCCCCCTTTTTATTTTTGTTTGTTTATAGAGCTTAGTTAACGGTGATAAAATATCTCCCCCTAGTAATTCTATGTGCCCAGCTATTTCCATTTGGCTGAATTATTTCTACTATCTTTCTTCCAGGGGTGGTAAATGGGCGACCTTGAGTTAGTTCAACCCCATCTGCAGTATAAAATTTATAAGTTGCAGTAATGTCTTTTGTTTTCCAGCCATCATTTCCATCTAGATACATCATCTTGAAACCTGAGTTGTCAAATCCTTCTCCCACCTTGTAAGTAGTCTTTAGAGGATATGATTGTATATAAGGCCCATGATTGTGCTTACTAGCCACAGTTGGCGTATTGGAATTAGGGCCATGAACCATATAGAAGATAAACTCGCTATTGAAAGGATAATCCTTGTCGTAAGCTGGGTCCTTCCATTTGTTTTCCTCATACCATGTGACAAGATGTGTACCGTCCTTAGTGCTGCGACCTGAAGCATTTAGTCGCTGGTCATAATATCCAGGAACCATTATATTGACCTTTGAAAAGCCCAAAGCATTAGAGTTAATCCACCATAAAAACTCTTCATTTTGTGTTATAAGGCGACCTCCATTTGATGGAAGTCCATTTATAGCAAGATATTTGCCATCCTCACTTTGAATGGTAAAAAGCATCATAGGTATGCCGCTTAGTCTTAATAAGGCATTTTTCGGATCCATTGCTGGTAGGGTTTTCTTGTAGGTGACTTTAAAGTTTTGCATTGCTTTATTGGAAAATTCAGCCTTGCCTTCTGAATTTATGACAACATAAGGCTGATTTGGATATTTCCCTAAGTTTACATTCATAGTGAATAAACCTGTATTCATCAAATTTGCACCACTATAAGATGCATCAGTTAGCCAAAGCGTCTCAGTATACCAGCAATTATATTCATCGCATAAAATTCTAGCCTGTTCCAAAGTCATTTTAGCTCCAGGGCTTGTATCTCCACCAACATTGAATTTTTTGCTTTTGGATTTACTAAGCATGTCCATATTTCCATCATAAAAATATTTGTCTACATAGACCGCAAGTTTCATCAGTGTATCTGAAAACTCTTGGTAGCTTACACTGCCATATGGGTTTAATTTTCCTCCACCAGGGATAAGGCCCATACTGGCAAGATAATTAGCAGCTGAACCAACATTCTTCCCCCCAATGAATTCATTGAATTTTATGTCAGTAAACTGCTCTTTTTTGTAAAATGGCATGTCCCCTTCATAAGGAGCTCCTCCATTTCTAAAGAGCAAGAAAACCATTTCTATCATATCCGCTCTAGTGATAGGCTTTGTCCAATCATTTATTGCATTGGGCCACTGATCCTTGCTACCAATATAGCCATTGTAATAGGACAGCTTCTCTTTTGCCCAAGGTGAACAGACAATGTCTGGCTCAGTTACTTTTGACGCCTTATCATGATAAATGTAACAGTCACGACCAGCATACTTGACCTTTAACCATATTCCATCACTTGCTGTTGCTTCAACTACGGTACCCCAAGGGATTTCACCTTGAATATCTCCACTAGCTATCAAGCGGTAAGGTGCATTCCAATTATTCCAAATATCTGGAATAACTACACCCTTATCAGCCTTGGGATCACGATAATCCACCTTGTAGAGAGTCCCTGCTGGCAGCAATGTCATCTTGCTATCTGCAATAGCAGTGCTTGGAAGCATGCTAACCATTATAGAAATGATAAGTATGATGCTCATAAGTTGCTTTTTCATAATATTTACCTCCTTCTATACTTCTATTTATAAATTCCTATTCATAACTTTAAAATAACAGAAATTTACCCGAAAAAGTCGTATCCTTCATGAAACATGATTTTTTTGACATGAAACATGGTGTCGAATATTAGATTTTTATGGTAAAATTATCATAATGAAAAGAAAATATTAAAAGGAGGAAGGCTTATGCTACAAATTGCAATCTGTGATGACAATGTTGACGAGCTATCTAATATGGTACAGCTCATAAACCTATATAGAGCATCAAAAAATTTTAGCTGTGAATATGCTGTCTTCCCAAACGGATTTGAATTGATTTCGACCTTAGAAAAAGGAAAGCACTATGATGTATATTTTCTGGATATTATTATGCCAGGCTTCATGGGCATTGATTTAGCAAAAGAAATCCGAAGCTTTAACAAAACTGCCACCATCTTATTCTTTACATCATCACCTGAATTTGCCTTGGAAAGCTATTCAGTGAAAGCCATCAACTATGTATTAAAGCCTATAACAAAGGAAAAGTTTTTCTTTACCTTTGATGAGGTATTGGAACAGATAAAAGTAGAAAAAGATGAAGATGCCATTGTGATAAAAAGTAATGAGGGAATCCAAAAAATACTAATCTCTAATTTAGTTTTTGCTGAGGTAATTGGCAGAAATGTTTTGTATCATTTAATCTCTGGTAAGGTAATGGAATGTACAGAATCCTTTTCTTCTGTATGTGATAATCTTTTGAAATATGGGTGTTTTATCAAACCACACCGTTCTTATCTTGTAAATATGCAGTATGTAGATACTATTGATAATCATCAGATAAGCTTGCAGACCATTTCCACTGTGCCTATTGCACAGGGTAAGGCAAGAGAAATTAAAGAGAAATATTTGAATTATCAAATGGAGGGGGAATAAAGAATGATAGAGAATCTTATTGCATTTTCGCGTTACTTTATTGCCCTGCTATTTGGGGGGGCGGTTGCAGTCACTTTTGCTGGAATGGAAGCTAGAAGGAAAAACCATTTAGCTTTTGGGTCCTATATAGTTATTTTATTTATATTACAGGTTATTTCATTGCAGGTTTGGGGAATGGAAACTACCTTAAAATTATATCCACTGCTTTCCCATTTACCCATTGCCCTTTTTATGGCCATATATTTAAAGCGCTCATGGCTGATTTCACTAAGTTCTATGTTTGTCTCCTTCCTTTGTTGCCAACCTCCTCGTTGGATTGGCACTGTTATAGGAGAGATTTTTGATAGTGCTTCCATGGATCATTTAGGATATATTGTTACGGCCTTTTTTATGTACAAGTTCCTGCAAAAATATGCAGTAAACTCAGTTCGTCATTTGATGGAGCGATCTGTAAGTTCCTGCTTGCTATTTGCTGCCATGCCAACTTTTTACTATATCTTCGACTATGGAGCTACTGTCTACACTGATTTTATGTATAGGGGGGAAAGAGCAGCTGTTCAATTTATGCCCTTTGTTACAGCAACCTTTTATTTTGTTTTTGTCCTTCTCTATTATGCAGAAACACAAAAGGAGGCACGGATACAAAGAGAAAGGGATATGCTAGATAGCCAGTTTCGTTTGGCACAAACAGAGTTTGCTTCCCTGAAGCAACTGCAAGAAAATGCTGCATCCTATCGACATGATATGCGTCACCATTTTGCACTTTTACAGGGCTTGGCATCCAAGGATGCATTAGAGGAAATCAAAGAGTATCTGCAGACTGCCCAATCGGACATGGAGTCTATCACTCCTATACGCTTTTGTGAAAATGAAACCATCAATCTGATTTTATCTGCTTTTGCTAGCGAAGCTCAGCAGTCTCAAATCCTTTTGACCATAGATACCAAGTTGCCTGATTCTCTTCCCTTTAGTGACACCGAGCTTTGTTCACTTTTATCAAACGCTTTGGAAAATGCTATTGATGCCTGCAAAAATATATCTGACATCAATAAACGTATTATCCGTTTACGTATGTTTTCCAAGAATAATAAGCTCTGCATTGATATACGTAACAGCTATGAAATAGAACCAAAATTTCACCAGGGTCTACCTATATCAAAAGAAGAAGGTCATGGCTTTGGTACAAAGAGTATGGCTTATATCGTAGAAAAACATGGGGGTGTATTTCAGTTTTCCACCAAGGATGGCTACTTTATATTTCAAGCTACTGCCTAATCCTTCTTTAAGTTTCGAGGAAACTGCTGCAACGAGGTGGGAGATTTCACCTCGTTGCAGCAATAGTAAAAATATGCGTAAAAAACTGACCTCCCATAAGTTAGATTTTTTAGGTCTAACTTACGGGGGTCAGTTCATTTTATTGCTTTTTTCTATCTCTTTACTAATATATTTGGCAATGTAAAATAATCAGTAATGCCAGAAATAATGTTGTTTTTACTAACTCTTGTGTACATTCCTGCAAATTCTTCCTTATATATAAAGAGACCTACTATGGATTTGAAACTATGAATTTCTGCTTTGCCGTCTTTAAATACGATATGCTCTCTTTGGAATGGATCGTAGAATTCTTGAAATAAATAATCCTTATCCCAAACCTCTCTTAATTTTTCCTTCCACTGATCATATCTTAAATCTCTTCCTGTAAATACTCCTTGGGAAGCATTTAAATCTAAGGGTTTCATTATATATTTGTCTTTATTCTTTAAGACCATTTCAAAAATTTCTTTATTGTCTCTAAATAATCCTGTATGAGGAATATGTTTTTTTACAAACTCTCTCTCCTCCTCTGTGAATAACTCTAGTGTATCCTCATCATGTAGTATTTTGAATATAATCTTATTGTGAACCACTTGAGACTTTATAGAACCAATGCAACAAAATGCTTTGTCTTTATAAGCTTCAATAAATTGAGGAATCTGATCAATCTTTTCTATTAGCTCAAAGGTCACTATCCTTCTATATACTAAATCTATCCTATAATCATCCTTATAAAGCTTTCCATTCCTATAAACCAAATCTCTAGGATCAGCTATAATACAGTTATATCCCTGTTTGATATAGGACTTTTGAAACTCTTCAAATTCAGCAGAGGTTCCACTTTCTACAAAGTCCACTATGGCTACATTAGGCTTTAGATTATTTGCATCATATTTCTTAAATATCTCAATACTATCTTCTACCCAACTATCTATAAGCTCAAAATACTCCAGCTCATATATATCACCAAAATCCTTTAGTCCCTCTGTCTCTAATAGTATTCTTCCGATGGTGTTGTCCTCATTCATAGCTGATGAACCATCTGTATTTATTTCACAGAACATAAAGTTCTCATAATCCTTATAAAATATATCATAACGTCCAATAGGTACATTGATATCATATCCATTGTCTATTTGAATAAGCTCCTCAATAAATTTCGGAAATCCAAACTTTTTTCTAAATTCTTCATCTTCAATATACTTATTTGTAACCTTATTAGTAATAGACATAATAGTAGCACTTATAGTTGTAAAATTTACTAAATCATTCTCAGTAAAGAACATAGGGTGATATAAAAATGGTACGGGCTTACCCTTGTACTTTGCATTTGAATTAGCAATCCTTTCAGTGGTAATCTCAAAGTCCTTCGAGTATTTATCTGTATTACTTAGTATCAAGTCTAAATACTCCTTATTGATCTCTAAAGCATTCATTACTTCACTCCTTAACAATATCGTTTAAAACACACCATTCTAGAGCACTTTTCTTACCCTCTGATTCTCTTTCCTTTGTAATCATATATGGATTTTTCCCTTGAGCTAACATGCTTTCAATAGGATAAATATATTCCACTTCATCCTTAGCTAAGCCCTTCTTAGCTAATTGGACTAGCCATTTCCCAATTTCCAAAAGGCTTTTTTCCTTTAAATTAGCCAAAATACCTATATCCATCATCTCATGCTTAGCCTTGTTTACATCTTCAATGGTAATATCCTTGATAAATTCGTATATTTCATCAAGATTTTCCTCATTATATAAAATCCCTTTCCACATAGCTATGGCAGCAAAGTTCAATGGATAAGGAATTGAATCCATCATTCGTATCTCCATAAACCTCTTTGTTCTAACATCTGGGAAAAACATGGTCAAAAAGTGTTCTAATTCTTTTATATCATAATTTTCAGGATCGAATAACTCCCTAACCTTTTTGTCTCCAGTTGATAGGGCTACACCTTCCTTAATTTCTAGAATAGGTGGATTATTCAATATAAATTCTGCGTATTTTTCATAAGAAAAGTCCTCATCTAAGGCACCTGGAACAATTCCAGATCTTTGCTTGTCAGTATTCTCCCATATAAAGGCTCTAATAGCATGCTTATCCCGTGTCTCCCCTTCAAAATATCTAGCATTTTCAAATATTCCATAAATAACAGGGGATAAGGCATTGATTACCTTATATTTCTTTCTATAGTCTGCTTCATCTCTATAATCCATAGATATTTGAAGAGCTGCTGTACCCTTCATCATGTTATGAGCATGGGTTCCAGTTTTCTTGAAATAGTTAAACATATAGTCATATCTCTTCTTTGGAAGAATCTTTATTTCATCTATTTTAGTTACAGGATGATAACCAAGAGCCATTATAACTTGACCCTTTGATTCTAAAATAGGTACAAGCTCCTTTAAAAATTCCAAATACTCTCTTTCAACACCCTTTATAGATGTTTCAGTCTTTAAGCTTAACTCAAACTGACTTCCAGGCTCCAAGGTTATGGATTTGTTTCCCTTATCAAGTCCTAGAATGTACTCTCCTTCATAAGTACTTGCCCAACCTTTAGCCTCAAGTTCCTTTAGGGTTTCTGCTACCCCGCCTTCTCCATAGTATGATATGGATTCTAGAGTTTCTTTATCTACTATAATATGCTCAAATTCAAGCCCTAGCATCAATTCGGTATTACCCTTTTCTCCACTCTTTATATAATTGGATATTTCCTCAATTTGTCTTTGATAATCCATAGTAGCATCTCCCCACAATATTTTTCCTTACTCTAATCTTATATACCCATTAGTTAGAGTTAGCAACCTCTTCAGCCACTCTAATTCCGTCAACAGCTGCAGAAATTATTCCACCAGCATAACCAGCACCTTCTCCTAATGGATAAATGCCTCTTATATTGGATTGAAGACTTTCATCTCTCTGGATTCTAATAGGTGATGAACTTCTGGTCTCAACCCCTGTCATAACTGCATCATCTGCTGCAAAGCCTTTAATCTTCTTATCAAATAATATCAAGGCTTCCTTTAAAGTATCTGTAACATAGTCTGGTAAACAAAGCCTTAAATCAGTCATATTTACAGCAGGTTTATAGCTTGAGCCTATATCTATAGTGTTTACTGATGGTCTGTCATTTAGAAAATCTCCTACTCTTTGTGCAGGTGCTTTGTAAGAGCCACCACCAGTTTCATAGGCTAATTTCTCCCACTTTCTTTGATAATCTATACCAGCAAGAGGATGATCACTGCCAAAATCCTCAGGGCTTACTCCTACTAAAAGCGCACTATTGGCGTTGACCTTATCTCTACTATGCTCACTCATGCCATTTGTAACTACCATACCTTCCTCTGAACTAGCAGCTACAACCATGCCTCCAGGACACATGCAGAATGTATAGGCACTTCTTCCACTTTCAAAATGTCCAGAAAGCTTGTAATCTGCAGCCCCTAAGGATTTATGATTGGCAAAACTACCATATTGACTTTCATTTATTAAGCTTTGTGGATGTTCAATTCTGACTCCAATGGAAAATCCCTTTTGCTTGATTTCCAAGCCTCTCTCATATAGCATATGAAATGTATCTCTGGCACTATGACCTAAGGCCAATAAAACTTTATCTGAATTTATTATTTCTTCATCATTTATCTTTACACCAATTACCCTATGATCCTCTATAAGAATGTCTGTAAGCTTAGAATTGAATCTAACCTCTCCTCCTAGAGATATTATTTCATTTCTAATATTCTTCACCACTTCTCTAAGTATATCCGTTCCTATATGAGGTTTATTTAAGTACAATATCTCCTTTGGAGCACCTGCCAATACAAACTCCTCAAGTACCTTACGGCTTCTAGGATCCTTGGTAAGCGTAGTAAGCTTCCCATCGGAAAAGGTTCCAGCTCCCCCTTCTCCAAATTGTACATTGGATTCAGTATCAAGCTTTCCTGTTTCCCAAAACAAATCTACATCCTTGGCTCTTTCATCTACAGACTTTCCACGTTCTAGAATTATAGGTTTATATCCCATTTGAGCTAGACTAAGTCCTGCAAATAGTCCTCCTGGGCCAAATCCTACTACTATTGGTCTGATAAACTTTTCTGGAGCTTTGTCTTTGAATTCAAAGCTAAATTCTGGAGTTTTTGTAACCCCTTTCTTAGCATATCTCTTTAAAAGGTTATCCTCGTAATTAACCTCTACATCTATAGTATAAACAAAGTGGATATCATCCTTCTTTCTTGCATCTACAGATTTTTTAAAGATTTTATAACTATATACAGATTCCTCTGGAATATGTAATTTTTTAGCAATTTCCTTTTTTAATAAACTCTCATCCTGATCCAATGTCAACTTTATCTCTGATACTCTTATCATCTTATCACCTATCAATTTAGATTTTTAATACTCAATATCTACTATAATATTACAATGCATATCAGTACACTTTTCTTC
>CAYZZR010000087.1:0-8979 GCA_964482775.1 uncultured Tissierella sp.
TCCTAATAGGTGCTTTTGACCTACAAATTCACCTAATGAACTAGGTCTCATCCTATCAGCTAGTGGAGCATTCTTCTTTAGTTTATCTTCCATAGACAATGTAAATAAATCCATTTAATCACCTTTTGTCCTATCTATATTACTATTTTCTCAACAAAACGACTAGTCATTATTCTAAGCAGACTTACATAATGTATGTTGAATTTTATTATGTCTCCAAGCCTATAATCAATCCTACTATCGCTAGCATCAAGTATCAAGTGGTCCGAACTCCCCCCCAAGATTATTATGCCTTTATCCAAAGGATATATTGTATCGAAATCAATATCCTCTTTACCAACTGCACAAATAATTCTCTTTCTAATTCCTCTATCTACAAATGATGGAACCTTTCCAAAGGCATCTCTTCCAATTTTCTCAGTTGGTACAGATGGTTTTTCTTTAATTTCTATAACTTCTACTTCAAGAGTAAAAGCATCATTAAATGTATTATCTATTCTTTGACCAAAAGCCGATTCAGTTCCGAATAATAAGGATTCTCCAAGTCTTAAATTATTAACTCCATCTATTGATTGACCTTCTAGAAGGTATATAGAGCTAGAATTCCCACCTGAAATAATTTCTAATTTTATATTAAATCTACTTTCAATCTTATTAGCTATGGATACTAGTCTTTCTAATATTTTTTTATCAGGAATAACCCCACCATAACAAGTTAAATTACTAGCAAGGCCAATGATATTGATTCCCTTAAGATCTTTAATCATTTCTATTGAATTGTAGAGATCCTCTTCTATAAAGAATCCTTCTCTTAAATCACCTAAGTCAAACATAAGAATAATTCCATGAACTTTATTTAATTTAATAGCTGCATTAGACAATTCAACAATGGTATCTACTTCAGAGTTTAAAGAAATATCAGAATAGCTAACCACATCTTCTACTTCTGAAATCATAGGCAATCTAAGCATAATCTTAGGTATATTGTATGTGCTTAGCTCTTTTAGATTCAATATTCTTGAGTCTGCAAGGTATTTAACCCCTCCGTCTATATAGGCTTGAACTAGTTCATGGTATCCAGAAAACACCTTGGTAACACCAGCTACTTCAATGTTTGCCTTCTTAGTCATTTCTACAAGGACTTCTACGTTCTTCTTTACTTTATTTGTATCTATTAATAGTCTAGGATAAGCCATAGGCAGTCCCTCCTTTTTTATACTATACCAAAAGCTATAACTTACTTCTACTATTTTCTTAAATTCTCAGGCTATTTTTTAATAGACTTAGTGCAGCTTCAGGATAGTTTATAGACATTACTCCAATGGATGCCATTATATAATCATTATCTATTAGTATTCTAGCATCATCATTTGGTAATAGTTCTGTTCCTTTTTTTCTAAAAAAGATTTCCTTGATGATTTTAATACTATTGGGAAGTCTGCTTAAAGCTCCACCAGTAGCTATAATATACTTTACTTGGCTTAGATCCTTTCCTTCTGCTATTGTCTTCTTACCAGAAGGTCCGTATATGCTTTTAATAGTCCCACAATGTCTCTTGATTGCCGTAATAGTAGCATGAGTAGTCAAGACTTCAATAAAGGCCTTTTCATCATTGCTTTGAGGAATAGGTTTATTGTTTTCTATAAGTCTCTTTAATTGATCATTACATATATTTAACTCTTTAGAAAGGGTTTCTTCTCCTATGCTTTCAACTATATTTAACATATTTATATAGACACCTAAGTCACCTTCTACAGTTCTTTTAGCAAGAGGTTCAGGATTTAATAGTACTCTTGATATTTCTTCACTATCTTCAGTTACTGAATGAATATCAGTTGTAGCCCCCCCAACATCGATGGTTACTAAATCACCTATATTAGTATATAATAGTTGACTAGCCTCCATGACTGCTCCTGGAGTAGGCATTATAGTCCCTTTTACCATTTCTCTAATCTTTTCCATACCTGGAGCATGTATAATGTGCTTTTCAAAGACATTTTGAATGATTTTTCTAGTAGGTTCAATATTTAATTCATCTATTCTAGGGTACACATTATCAACAATATATA
This sequence comes from uncultured Tissierella sp., assembly GCA_964482775.1. Lineage (GTDB taxonomy): Bacteria > Bacillota > Clostridia > Tissierellales > Tissierellaceae > Tissierella_B. Next base: position 2,070 of record CAYZZR010000087.1, read on the forward strand.
GCTCTAGATTCTTAGAGGAGAATATATCTTTTATATCCTCTTGATTCTCTATGTTTCCTGCATATATAACAGGAACATTTAGACTTAGTTCGGCTATGATTTCACTGTTGTAAATGGCAGTTTCCCTTTCGCCATAGTCTACTCCTCCAGCTATAAGAATAATATTTGGATTTATTTCCTTGATTTTTATTATGTCTGATTTTCTGAGTCTCCCTGCAGTGACAAGTTTAATATTAGCTCCTGCTCCTAATGCAGCCTCTTTAGCAGCTTTTACGGTCATGTCATAGACAAGTCCATGAACAGTCATCCGAAGTCCTCCAGCAGCTGAACTGGTGGCTATTAATTCATCATAATCTAGTGAATCTACCTCTATATTATCACATAGATTTTCAATAGCTTTTTTTAGGCCTATATTTACATCACCTTCTGTAACGGTTGTAGAGGATTGCCCCTGTCCTAGAAATATAGGATTATCAAGAATATTATCAAAAGCATTGATTACTGTAGTAGTACTTCCAATTTCAGCTACTAATAGATTAACTTTCATTTAATTCACGTCTCTTTTTAACTAAGAAAGTTGCTACATGAGCACCCTTGGTTCCTCTACCAAATCCAGCATCAAGGCCTTCATCTTTAGCTAAAGCATCTGAAACTTGAGTTCCACCTGCTATTATTATCAACTTATCTCTAATTCCTTTTTCTATAGCTGTTTCATGTATTTTTTTCATATTCTTATAGTTTATATCATCATGAGAGATTATAGTTGATGCAAGTATTGCATCTGCCTTTAACTCTATAGCTGCATCTACTAACTTTTCAATCGACACTGAAGTTCCTAGAATATGACACTCAACTCCATACTTTTCAATTCCACCATGTTTAATATCTATTATTTCTCTTAAACCTACTGAGTGCTCATCTTCTCCTACTGTAGCTGCAACGATTTTCATAGGTTTGTTCTTAATATCTTCTCGAATTTCTTCCTCTGTTAGTATTTCTGCTTTAGGCGGGATTACTAGTTCATTTACATCTATAGTAAAGTCAACTCTGCCTTTTATTTCGACCCTAGTTCCCTCTGATTCTTGCATAATTTCCTTGTGTATTACTTCAATATCAACTAGCCCCATTTTCTTTCCTATTTCTATTGCAGCATATTCAGCTGTTATTTCATCCGTTGGTAAGAACATAGATTGATGAACTATTCCATCTCCCATCCATTCCATCTCAGGTTTTATTAAGGATGATTTTCTTAAGTGTTCTAGCTCTTTAAGTCTAACATTTACATTGTCGGTTTCATCTAATTCATCTATATAAATAATCTTAGATGGATCCTCAAATGTATCTCCGCCTATTAATAAAGCAGGATTGTCTTCTAAATCTTTATTGTATTGAGAGATATTGTTATATCCAAAATGAGCTGTAACTGGTGCCATGTAGTCACTATCTCTTTCATAAACGGTGCCAACTCCTACTCCTGAATCTGATTTTCTTATAATACCATCACTATTTCTTTCTGGATAATATCCTGAGTCAACAAAGAAGCCTTCTTCAACTGACTTAAAATATCCTCCAATTTCAATCATTTCTTCCATAAATAGTATAGCTCTTTCCTTTAGTTCCCTTACTCTTTCTCCTAGTTCCCCATCTCTTTTTATCTCTAACATAGACATAAGTCCATCCATCCCAGAAAAAGCTTGTTTAGCTGTGTCTATTGCTTCCATATTGTAGATATGCCATGGAACATTTCTTCCTTCATCAGGAGTTATAGTCGATTGAATATCAGCACTGGTTAATTGAGAAATCAAAAGATTTAGCACATGGGTTACTGTTGCTTCTCTAGTTGAAGATTCCATATATTTTGTATTTTGTTGCGCTCTCATTTTATATTCTTTAAATAATTCCCTAAGTGCTACTGCATATGGTAAATCCAATCTCATACAGGGTGCAGGAGGAGCTGTTGGAGGTACTGTAGATAAACATATATTTTCCTTTTTCATACCTACTTTTACTGAAAAGATAGAGTTTATTCCATGTTGTACCATCAATTCAGGCATTACCTTCCAAGCTTCTCTGGCTGTAGCATTGGCATTGTGTGCTCCATCAATCTGTGCAATATTAGCCCAAGCCATAACACTTTTAGCTTCAGCTGCATCTACAAAGGATCTAATCATATTTATATTTCTATACAAAACATTATATTGCGGATCTTGATGGGCTCCATTGACCCCTTCTTCTGCAAACATTACAGCTATTTCAGGTCCTGCAACTCCTGATACATAAGAATGATAATTTATAGGTCTACCTACTTCATCTTCTATAGCATCTATTGCCTTCCTTTGAGCTCTAACTTGTTTTCTAGTTATAGGAATACCACCCACTCCCTGAGGCGTACCTTCTATCAAACTTTCAAAGTGGGACTGTCCAGCAGTTCTAATTACCATCAAATGATCTGCTCCATGCCAAGCTGCCATTCTCATTCTTCTTATATCATCTTCAAATCTTCCTGATGCAATTTCCGTAGTAATAACAGGTTGAGGGTCAATATTGTCAAAATATTTAGCCGCAGGTAGTGGGTGCCCTTGTTTGAGATTTTCTGATGTATTATAGTATTCAAATTTACCTATTTGTCTTTTCTGTCCAGAACCTTCTCTCCAATGCCAACCTCTTCGTCTAGGTCTATAATTTTCTAAATCCTTTAAGATTTCATCTATATCTAATTTTTCATTTCTCTTTAATTCCATTAGTTGGCACCTCCTTGATCTAAGCTAGTTTTTTTAAACAAAGTAATGACTTCTTCCCAATTTGCTCCATCTACTAAAATCAATCCAGCTTCTCTAATTCCTATATTTTTACTCTTTGCAAATTTATAAACTATATGACCTACACCTTTACCTATTAATTCACGGTCTATTGCATTATCTACAATACTTTTAGCTTCTGTACTAGAAAACCCCATTCTAAGAAGTACACTTCTTTCTATGGATGGAGATGTATGTGTTTTAGCCAAATCTACCATAGGATCAACTAACTTTTCAGCTAATTCCCAAAATCTATTTTCTAATTCTATTTCACTAAGATTAGCCAGGTGTGCTCTTCTATCTTTAAAATCATCTACTCTGGTCATAATATCCTCCTATTTATTGGATTGAAATATTTAATTCTTCTAGAACTTCTTTTACAAATTTTTCATTGGATTTGGTTTCAGCAACTAAAAATAATATATCTTCTTTGCTTACAGTTTCCACTGAATTATTGTTAATACAATTTTTAATATAGGAGCTTCTAATTTTATTAACTTCTAATTCTTTAAAATCAATATAACTTGGATCCCTTGGCAATATTATGTTTTTTCCAGGGATTTCTTCACTAGGATTTCCAATTAATATTTCTATTCCATTATCCTTAGCAAAGGTTAATTGAGGAAGTATATGTTTACCTGCACCAGTGTATTCAGTTTCTTGAACAACTATTATTTGATCTTCATCCATATCTTGCGCTAATTTAAATGCTGCTGAAAGAGCAGTGTTGCCTGCAGGTCCTCTTTCTAAACCTTCAAGTTGGGCTAATAGTTCGGTCATATAGAATACACTACCTTGATTTACTGTAACATATCGATCCAAATATCTTAGTGGTCTTGCTGCAGATCTTGGAACATCAGATCTATCTGGCCATGTAGCAAAAGGTATGCCAAAGCCTGTATGTCCTGTTGTAAAGGACTTTTTGTTAAACTGCTCATCACTTGCCATATGAAGTCCACTTAAATCTACACTGGCAGCAATGATTGTAGTCTCTGCACCAGCTTTAATAAGGCCTCTTGCGGTACCAGTTAAATTTCCACCACCTGCATTTGTAACAACTACTACATCTGGATCTCTTCCTTCTCTTTCTCTAAACTGCATTGAGAGTTCATAGCCTAGGGTTTCTACCCCTGCTATACCAAAAGGTGTGTACAGTGAAGCATTAAAAAATCCTGTTTCTTCTAATAACATTAAAAATGAATAAAATAATTCTGGACCAACTGAAAGTTGAATTACCTCTGCTCCATAAGCTTCACAAGCTCTAGCTTTCTCTATTATCTCTGGTTGACCTAAGCCTTTGCTGTCATAGCATTCTTGTACAACTATGCATTTTAAGCCCCTCATAGCTGCTTGAGAAGCTACAGCTGCACCATAATTTCCTGAAGTAGCGGTGATTACTCCTTTAAAGCCTAATCTTTTTGCATGGTAAACCGATGTTGCCGCACGTCTTGCCTTAAAGCTACCAGAAGGATTACTAGCTTCATCTTTAATAAATATTCTTGCACCTTTACCTTCTTTAGAATATTTTCTAGCAAGTTTAGTTAAATTTCTAAGCTCATAAATAGGTGTATTTCCTACTCCTACTTCACTTTGAATATCTTGTATTTCTTGTAAACTATATCCTGTTTCTCGCATCATTCTTTCATAATCAAAGGCAATACCTGAAATTTCAAAGGAGTTAAAATCTATTCCAACAGCCTTTAGCATAATTTCTGCTTTTCTTTTCATGATAGCTTCATAGCTCTTATCCTTAGTCATCTAAATCACCTTCTTCACTTAATAATTCTCTAGCTTGTCGTCCTATATATAATAGCTCAGGTATAGACTTTCCAAAGTTGTGTTTCCAATAGGTATTTATCTCTATTAAGTTGCCTTCAGTTTTTCTGCCAATATATGTTTCTATTTGAACTCGATCTCCTATATTAGCTTCTTGATTTAACAAGAAACCTTTATCCCACATTTCAAGAGGTACATCTTTAGTATCCTCTGGTACACTAGGAGCTCTATTTCCAGCTTCTAAAATTACTTTATGAATGAGAACCCAATCGCCTTTTTTTGCATCCATACTTATCACCCTTTCTAATCTTCAATTAATTCTCTCATGTCTCCCATAATTGCTCTTGGAACTGGTAAATCTATCATTGTCTTAAGACCAGGCCTAGAATTAATTACTTGAGGAATCATATTTACACACATAGCTATAGTACCTATTCCACCTGGCACTTCTGGATTTATTACCATACTTATATTAGGTCTTCCCTTTATATTGATGTAATCTCCCGTATCTACTCCTTGTAGTTGAGGTTCAACTTGTTGTGGATGTATCATTTCTAGCTTTAACTCTCCATCTACATAGCCATAGCCCAACATATTTACACCTGCCACATCACCTGCTTGAACCTCTGCATATGGAGCTTTTCTATATACTTTGGAAATTATAGGAGACTTTGAAGTCTTTATTTCATCAGATAATTTCCAACCTAGAGCATCAGTAATCATATTTATGGATTCTGCAAATCCTACATGACCAGCTAATTCACCAATATCATTAAGTCTATTAAATTCTTCAACGCTTAATCCTACTCCTTGCTCGCTCATGACTGCAGGTCCAAAAGGTGAAAGATTATTTACCCTTTTAGCTTCAATATGTTCTACATCATAACAGGCACCTGTTAATGTTATTACTAGTAGATCCATTATTAGGCCTGGATTTATCCCTGTACCTAATACAGTAACTTTATTTTCTTTTGCTATTCTATCTATTTCCTTGGATAGCTCAGGTTCTTGAGCTTGAGGATAAGCCATTTCTTCTGCTGTAGTTATAACATTTATTTTCTTTTCAAGAGCAAATTTTATCTTCTCATAGGCTCCCTTAGTAAATGAGTCCGTACATATAAGTACAATATCTGCTGCATTTTCAGTAATTACATCTTCAAATGAACCCATGATTACATCGTTTCTACTACATCTATCCAAATTTAGATGAGTATACATACTTTTACCTATCTTTTCTCCTCTTGCTACAGCTCCTACTATGTCAACACCTTTCTTGCTCAAAAGCAACTCAGCCATTCCCTTCCCCATTGACCCTAGTCCCCAAATTATAACCTTTATATTTTCTTTTCTCATACTGCACCCCCATATTTTATTAATTAATAATATTGCAAGTTTCATGCCATTGTAAACGTTTTCATATGAATGGAGTTTTTCACATCCATACAATCAATTTGTAATATTTTTAAAAAAATAGCGCAATAATATTTGCACATTAGCAAATATTATTGCGCTATTCAAATTTCTTTAACTTATGCTGTAAAGTCTGCCTTTTAATTCCTAAGTCTTTAGCTGTTTTTGTAATGTTATGATTATTTTTTTTCAGAATCTCATTGATCAGATTTTTTTCAACATCCTCTAAAATCTCAGGAAGTGAATTATCATTTATGGATTTAATATAACTTAAATTATTTGAAGATATAAATGAGGAAGATATAAAATCTTCAAGATTCAATATTCTATCACGAGCTGATGCCATATTCATAGCAGCTTCAATAAAGTTTTCTAGCTCTCTAATATTACCGGGCCAGTTGTAATTATAAAATTTATCTAAGACCTCATTGGATACTCCTACAATGTTTCTAGCTAATATTTGGTTATATTTTTTTATAAAATATTCAATCAATAATTCAATATCTTCTCCCCTATTTCTCAATGGAGGAATATTTATATTAATAATACTTAGTCTATAAAATAAATCTTTTCTCAAATTGCCGTTATTTATACTGACTTTGGGATCTTCATTGCTAGTAGCTATAATTCGAACATCAATAGCTATGTCTTTTATTCCACCTACTCGCCTAATATATCCTTCCTGTAATACCCTCAAGAGTTTTGCTTGTAAGGGTAATGACATGGAGTTTATCTCATCGAGTAGCAAAGTGCCTCCATTTGTTTGCTCAAATATGCCTTCTCTTTCAATAGCGCCTGTAAATCCTCCTTTATCAGTGCCAAAAAGTAGACCTTCTAATAAAGTTTCTGGTATTGCAGCACAGTTTTGCGCTATAAATGGTCGCTTTGATCTATCCCCATCATTGTGTATGCTTTGAGCAAACATT
>CAYZZR010000088.1:0-8962 GCA_964482775.1 uncultured Tissierella sp.
GAGGATTATTGGTGGTACTTGGAGCTAAGGAAATTTGGTGGAACTAGACATGCAGGTTATGGTTTAGGTTTCGAAAGAGCTATAATGTATATGACAGGAATAACAAACATAAGAGACGTAGTTCCTTTCCCAAGAACAGTTAATTCAGCTGAGTTTTAAAAACTTATTTATGAGGAGATGTAAATGTGAGAGAGTATAATCCAAATGAAATAGAGAAGAAGTGGCAACAAATATGGGAGGAGAAAGAACCTTTCAAAGCATCTAATGATAGTGATAAACCTAAATTTTATGCTTTAGTTGAGTTTCCTTATCCATCAGGGGAAGGTCTTCATGTAGGCCATCCAAGACCATATACCGCATTAGATATAGTTTCAAGAAAGAGAAGATTAGATGGATATAATGTCTTGTTTCCAATGGGTTGGGATGCCTTTGGATTACCTACAGAAAACTATGCCATCAAAAATAAAATACATCCAAAAATAGTTACTGAAAGAAATGTTGCTAGATTTAAGAGCCAATTACAGTCAATAGGATTTTCCTTCGATTGGTCTAGAGAAGTAAACACTACTGATCCAAATTACTACAAATGGACACAATGGATTTTTCTAAAACTTTTTGAAAAAGGTTTAGCCTATAAACAAGAGATGCCAATTAACTGGTGTACATCATGTAAAGTTGGTCTAGCTAATGAAGAAGTTGTAAATGGTTCTTGTGAAAGATGTGGTAGTGAGGTAGTCAGAAAAGTAAAGAATCAATGGATGCTTAAAATCACAGAGTATGCAGAAAGATTAATTAATGACCTAGATTTAGTAGACTATATTGACAGAGTAAAAATTCAACAAAAGAATTGGATAGGTAAGTCAGAGGGTATGGAACTTGATTTTTCTTTAGTAGGTTCTGAAGATAAGTTAAGGGTTTATACAACTAGACCTGATACTCTTTTTGGGGCAACATATATGGTAATTGCAGCAGAACATCCATTTATTGAAAAATACAAGGAAAAAATTGAAAATATAGATGAAGTTACTTTCTATAGACAAGAAGTTGCTAAAAAGTCTGACTTTGAAAGAACCGAATTATCTAAAGAAAAAACAGGAGTTGAATTAAAAGGTCTAAAGGCTATTAATCCAGCTACTGGTAAAGAAATTCCTATTTGGGTATCTGACTATGTATTGATAACCTATGGTACTGGTGCAATAATGGCGGTTCCAGGTCACGATGAAAGAGACTGGGAATTTGCTAGTAAGTTTAATTTGCCTATTATCGAAGTAATTAAGGGCGGCAATATAGAAGAAGCTGCTTATACTGACACAGGTTCAGGTGAACTGGTGAATTCTGGATTCCTTGATGGCTTAGAGGTTAAGGTAGCAATTGAAAAGATGTCCGACTTCTTAGAGGAAAAGGGTCTTGGTACAAGAAAGATAAACTATAAACTAAGAGATTGGGTGTTTTCAAGACAAAGATATTGGGGAGAGCCAATTCCATTGGTTCATTGTGATCAATGTGGATGGGTTCCTGTTGATGAAAGTGAACTGCCAATTATGTTGCCAGAAGTTGATAATTATGAACCAACTGATTCAGGAGAATCACCTCTAGCAAATATTCATGACTGGGTTCACACTACATGTCCAAAATGTGGAGGTCCTGCACATAGAGAAACTGATACCATGCCTCAATGGGCAGGTTCATCATGGTATTTCTTAAGATACATTGATCCTAATAACAATGATCAATTAGCATCTGACCAAGCATTGGATTATTGGATGCCTGTTGACTGGTACAATGGTGGTATGGAACATACTACTCTTCACTTGTTGTATTCAAGATTTTGGCATAAGTTCTTATATGATTTAGGAGTAGTAAATGGTCCTGAACCATATGCAAAGAGAACATCACATGGCATGATCCTTGGTGATAACAATGAGAAGATGTCGAAATCAAGAGGAAATGTTGTAAACCCAGATGATATAGTAAGAGATTTTGGGGCTGATACCCTAAGAACTTATGAAATGTTTATTGGAGACTTTGAAAAGAGCGTACCATGGTCTGAAAATGGAGTAAAAGGTTGTAAGAGATTTTTAGATAGAGTTTGGAGATTACAAGAGATAGTTGTAGATGGGGATGAATACTCCCAAGAGTTAGAATCAAGTATGCATAAAACAATTAAGAAGGTATCTGAGGATTTTGAGTCTTTAAAATTCAATACAGGAATAGCGGCTCTTATGGCTCTTATAAATGAGTTTAATAGTTTAGGTAAAATAAGCAAGAAGGATTTAGAAACTTTCCTAGTGCTTCTTAATCCTGTTGCACCACACATTACAGAAGAACTTTGGGAGATTCATGGTTTAGAAGGTAGACTTCATGAAACAAGTTGGCCTAAATATGATGAAGAAAAGACTAAAGACGAAGTAATAGAAATGCCTATCCAGATCAACGGAAAGGTTAGAGGCAAGGTAGTTGTAAATATTACAGATACTCAAGACATCGTGAGAGAAAAGGCTCTTAAAGATGAAGGAGTTGCAAAGTTTATCGGAGATAAAACAATAGTTAAAGAAATATTTGTAATGGGCAAGATATACAATATAGTTGTAAAATAACAATAAATATGAAATAATAGTTCTGTCATGAAAGTGACAGAACTATTCATATATGAGGAGGAGTGCAATTGAGTAAAATCAAAATTATTACAGATAGTACTAGTTATGTATCAAGAGAGTATGTTAATGAAGAGAATTTAGATGTAGTACCTCTTAGCTACATTTTTGATGAGCTTTCTTATAAAGAAGGATTTAAGGGAGACTTTGATGATTTTTTTAAGAAACTAGGTAGCACAAAGCTATTTCCAACTACATCACAACCATCTGCAGGTGATTTTTATGATGCCTTTACAAAAGCTTTGGAGGACAATGACGAAATAATAGCAATTGTTTTATCTTCTAAGATAAGTGGCACCTACAATAGTGCTATGTTAGCTAAGAATATGTTAGAGAATAAAAAAATTACTATTATAGATTCAGAAACCGCAGCTTCAAATTTAAGATTTTTAGTTGAGGATGCTATATCAATGGTTAAGGATGGGAAAACAAGCCAAGAAATAGTAGATTTTCTTGAGAAGAAAAAGAAAGAAATGCATATATTTATTACTACTGGGACATTGGAGTATTTAAGTAGAGGGGGAAGACTATCAAGTGTTCAAGCAACTTTAGGAAATCTCTTGAGTATTAGGCCTATAATTGAATTACTTGATGGAGAACTAAAATTAATTGAAAAGGTTAGGGGAGATAATAAGGCCTTGTCTACTATGATCTCAAAGATACCTGCTACTGTTCAAAAGATTGGTATATGTCATATATTGAATATTTCAGAGGCTTTAAAAGTTAAAGAGATTTTAGAGGAGAAATTCCCAAATGCTCTAATAACTATAGATGAGTTAGGACCTGTTATAGGTTCTCATTTAGGACCTAAGACACTTGGCATTTTGTTCTATTAATTAATATTAAATCTATCAGATATTATCTAAATATATCAAAGTTAATGAAAATTACCTTGATATATTTAGATATTTTTTATATAATAAGTTAATTTTTTAAATATCAGATGTAATTGCGTAGCAATTACTTCACACCATTGCAACGAGGTGGGTGATTTAGGCAAGCTGGGGATATCATCATCTCGTTATAAGTTGATTTTAAAAATTGAGAAGAGGAAGATGACTATGAAAAAGAGCTATGAAACAAAATTATGGGGTGGTAGATTTCGAACTGATGAAGACAATCTTATGGAAGAATTTCAAAATGGATTTAAGACTACTTTATGGATGCTAGAGCCTGATATCAAAGGGAGCTTGGCCCATGTAGATATGCTAGTAAAAACTAGAATCTTAAGTGCAGAAGATGGAGAAATTCTAACAAAGGGTTTAGAGGAGATACTCTTAGATTTAAATGATAACAGATTGGATTTAGATGGAGATTATGAGGATGTACATACATATGTGGAATTAGAACTTGCATCTAGAGTTGGAGATGTGGCAAAAAAACTACATACAGCTCGTAGCAGAAATGATCAGTGCAATGTTGATATGAAGCTTTATGTAAAGGAACAAACTAAAAATGTTATTGATTTAATAGACCAACTATTAGTAACAATAGAGAAAACTGCTGATGAAAATCCTTGGATCATGCCAGGTTATACTCATCTTCAAAGAGCTCAGGTAGTAACCTTTAAGTATTACCTTATGGCCTATCATGCAATGTTTAAAAGAGATAGAAGAAGACTTGTTGATACATATGATTCTATGATAGAATCTCCACTTGGATGTGGAGCCTTAGCAGGTACTACTCATAGCATAGATCGTCAATATACAGCTGAACTATTAGGTTTTGAGACAGTATACTCTAACTTCATAGATGGGGTCTCAGATAGAGATTTCTGCTTAGAAGCTATGTCTGACTTTAGCATAATTATGATGCACCTATCCCGTTTATCTGAAGAGCTATGCTTATGGACAAGTGCTGAATTTGGATTTGTAACATTGGATGATAAATATACAACTGGATCATCAATTATGCCACAAAAAAAGAATCCAGATGCTGCAGAGCTTATTAGAGGGAAAACTGGAAGAGTATATGGAAATCTAATGACTCTATTAACAGTTATGAAGGGGTTACCTTTAGCATATAACAAGGATATGCAAGAGGATAAAGAAAGCTTCTACGATAGTATAAGCACTGTTATCATATGTATTAAGATGATGGAAAGAATGATCGCAACACTAAAGGCAAAACCAGATGCTATGAAAAATGCAGTAAAAAAGGGATTCTTAAATGCAACTGAAGTGGCAGATTATCTAGTAAAGAAGGGAATCGCATTTAGAGAAGCCCACAGTATAGTAGGACAGATTGTGATTTATGCTGAAGATAAAAATAAATCTATTGAAGAATTAAGCCTTGAAGAATTTTTAGAGTTTTCAGCATTATTTGATGACGAAATATATACTTATATAGACTATGATGAAATTTTAAAAAAAGGTATAAAGAAAGAAATGTTATAGAATCATAAAAAGCAATGTAATCTTTGTAAATATGTTCGAAGGATTACATTGCTTTTTGTAAAAATACACTATTTTTTTTAGATGAATGTGATATAATAATAACAAGGCTAAAGATATCCCCTGCTTCTAAAACGAAGAATTCGCCTTGTTGCAGTGGTGTGATGAAATTGTTACACAATTTCTTCCGATACTTAAACGACTTAAAATATGGAGGTGTCATGATTGAGAAAAATTTTAATTACAGGTGCATTAGGTCAAATTGGTTCAGAATTAACTCTTAGGCTAAGAAGCATTTACGGAACAGACAATATAATAGCTAGTAATAGAAGAGTTAAGCCTGGGCATGAAGCTCTTATTGAAGGAGGACCATTTGAACTAGTAAATATCAATGATTCAAAACAAATGGCTGAAGTAGTTGATAAATACAATGTTAACACAATTATTAATTTAGCTGCTATACTTTCTGCTGTTGGGGAAAAGGATCCACTAGCATGCTGGGATATAAACATGAACGGATTATATAACGTTTTAGAATTAGGAAGAGAAAAACGTTTACAAGTATTCACACCAAGTTCCATAGCTGCCTTTGGACCATCTACTCCACCAGACAAAACTCCTCAGGATACAATTCAAAGACCTACAACTATGTATGGTGTAACCAAAGTTGCTGGAGAGTTGTTGTGTGACTACTACCATCAAAGATTTGGCCTTGACACTAGAGGAGTTAGATTCCCAGGATTGATTTCCTATGAAACTCTTCCAGGTGGAGGAACAACTGACTATGCAGTTCACATTTATTATGATGCGATTAAGCAAAAAAAATATACAAGTTTCATTGACAAAGGAACACAAATGGATATGATGTATATGCCAGATGCCATAGATTCCATAATTCAATTGATGGAAGCAGATTCAGAAAAATTAATTCATAGAAATGCATTTAACATTTCTGCTATGAGCTTTGATCCAGAAGGGATTGCAAGCTCCATAAGAAAATATATTCCAGAATTCAAATTAGACTATGATGTTGATCCAGTAAGACAAGCTATTGCCAACTCCTGGCCAAACTCACTAGATGATACTGCTGCTAGAGAAGAATGGGGTTGGGATCCAAAATATGATTTAGATGCAATGACTAAGGATATGTTAGAAAAATTAAGAATTAAGTTAAATATAACTGAATAAAAGAGTAACATAAAAATCCCTCCAAAATATTCTGTATTGGAGGGATTTTTATGAAAATAGATAATCATTATTTATGTGTATTTGAATCAAAAAATCATGCAATATTGATATATACTCTACTAGAAGCTCAAGGAAACAATGCATGTCAGCTTGTATCAACACCATGTGGCATAAAAGCTGGATGCACTTACTCAATTAAAATGCCAAGTCTGAACTATTTCAACATAATAAAAAGAGATTCCATTGAAGCTAATATCAAGGTACCAAGGCTTTTCTTTGTTGAAAGGATAAATGGAAAAAACAAATATAAGGAAATAGAAATCAATTAAAAAATAATCTTTTTATACCTGTTTTAGATTTTTTGATCTCTTCTATTTCGTCTTCTAAATTATCTAAACTTTTTTTAATAGAAGCTTGTTCTTGAATGATTAATTCAATTAAGTTCTTGATTTCAGTTTGATTATTTAGTAGAGTTTCATAATCATTTATTGGCAAGGCTTTATTATCTTCTATTATTTCCTCCTCGGGACTATTGGAATCATCATCTTCAATCACTTGTAGATCCCCCTGAGGAGTTTCTTCGATTGACCATATATATCCATTATCTTTAGAAACTATGGTTAGCAAGTCACATTTAAAAAACAAAAGCCCTTCTTTTTCAAAAATACTAGATTTTGGATTTGTTTGACTTATAGCTGGAAGGCTTATATCCTGCCATTTGTATTTATCTTTACCTTGGGAGCTCATTCTCTTATATTTCAAGCTATATCTATTTGAGCTTTTTTCCCACCAAGCACTATGAACAAAATCCTTGGAATCTACAATAATCATAGGATATTGAGCATTAGAATCAGCAGGAGATATTTTTATTGGATTGCTTAACCATAGGTTTTTATAGGGATTAAAATAGGTGTAAAATATATAGGAATAGTTTTCTGATACTGTATTATATAGTAAATGTATATTGCCACCACTATCATAATCAACTGCAAATGAATTCATATTTTTTTTAGTAACATATTTTATTATGGTATATTTATTTTGCTTTCCGCTATCTATGATAACATGATGTAAGGTGCAAATATTTGAATTAATTATGTTCGTGTAGGAATAAAAAATATTTATCTTACTATTAATTATCATTATATAAATTTGGCTATATGTATTAGATTTTGTGTCAAACTTGCCTATTTTCGATTCTGACATTCTTCCATCTTTAAATAAAATATAATTTAGCTTACCATCTCTTTGCAAATAAATTAAATGTGTTGAATTTCCTAAAACACAGGAGCTGTAAATCAAAACATTTTCATCTATTAAATAAGTTTCATTTTCAATAAAAGTATCATTCTTAGTATATTTTAAGCAATCCTTATGATCTAACAAGAATTTCATATTATCCCTCCAAAATAATCACAATTATAAGCTCCTTACATAATATGAAAGTAGTAAAGAAAATATTATAAAGGAGTGAATCTTTATGGTAGATAAAATAAATGTAGACGGCAAGCTATTAGAAGTGCTTAAATGTTTTGATAGCGACTGTGTAATCATTGATAAGGTATTTGCAAGTTGCCAACAGAGAGAATGCTTCCCTGATTTAGAATTTGATCTAGATGGATGCAAATTTGACAGGATAAGATTTAGACCGGGTTTTATAGTACCAAATACATTAATAGTAACTGATATTGCAGGAAGGCCAAATTTTAGAAGAGTTAGATTTACAATAAGAGTTCCATTCCAAGTACTAGATGCAAAAGGAAATGTAGAAAATGAATTCTTTTTACCAGACATATTTAAAGATATAATTCTTTATATTCCAGATGCAAGAGATGAATTTGATTTTAGAATAGTTATAGAGACACAATCAGTATTGTTATCTCCACCAATAGTTACAGGAGGCGAGTTAAATATTACTGTAGGAGTTTTTGTTATTGTTAAAGTAGTTGGAACAGTTCAATTGTTGATTCCTGCTTTTGGATATTGTCCAGAACCTCCTGCTTGTGAAGAATTTAGTCCAGAAGATATCTGTGAGATCTTTGAATATGCAGATTTTCCAGAGTTTTTCCCACCTCAATTAGGAGATCTTGATCCTTCAAATGCTGATTAAATTTCAAATAAAGCATAGGGGAGCCTAGGCTCCTTTTTTTTGAGGAAATACTTAAAAAATGAATGTTGACAAAAATACTTGGTTATACTATACTTAAATAGATAACCAACCAAAGTGGTGGGAATTGAGTGGGGTGGAAAAATGAAGCTTTCAACAAAAGGAAGATACGGACTAATGGCAATGTATCAGCTGGCATTAGAATATGGAGAAGATCCTATATCTTTAAAATATATTGCTGAGAAGCAAGGACTTTCCGAAAACTATTTAGAACAATTATTTTCAAGTCTAAGACGAGATGGATTGTTAAATAGTACTCGAGGTGCTCAAGGTGGATATATGCTGTCTAGAGAACCGGATTCTATTACTGTAGGACAAGTTTTGAGAAGCTTAGAGGGCTTTTTAGGTCCAGCAGATTGTCTTATGGAAGATAGTGAGTGTTCAAAGGAATTTGGATGTGCAACAAAATCTGTTATGGGTAAAATCAAGGACAGTATAGATTCTGTAGTTGATTCAATAACTCTAAAAGATATGGTTGAAGAAAATGGAAACAATATAAAATTGTAGGAGGAACATAATGAGTAAATATATATATATGGACAATTCAGCAACAACTCAAG
>CAYZZR010000089.1:0-5450 GCA_964482775.1 uncultured Tissierella sp.
TTAAACCTAACATTATTATACATTACCCCGGGTCATTTGACCTAATAGTATTATATCATAATATTTCTAAGTAATGCCAAGATATTGAAAAGCTTTTAATCACACGAAAAAAAACCTACCCTAGGGTAGGTTAGTTTTCCATTTGCTTTGATAAAAAACCTGCTGCAGTTTCCAATAGGGCTACTTCCAACTCTCCCATTTTAACATTACTATCCTTTGATAATAGTATGACTGCTCCTATTGGATCTCCTTGCAACACTACTGGAGTTATTACTTGAGCAGAATATTCATTGTCTCCTTCATCTTCATAATAAATCTTTATTGGTTTATTATTTTCATTGCTAGTATAAGTAGTTCTACCTTCTGTGATCTTTTCTAAATCAGGGCTTATTCTTTTATCCAAATATTCTTTTTTACTAGCCCCAGATACAGCAATAATTGTATCTCTATCAGATATAAGAGCTACATGATTTGAATTTTCATGTAAAGATTGACAATACTCAGCTGAAAATTGATTTAACTCTCCAATAGGAGAATATTTTTTCAAAATCACTTGACCTTCTCTATCTGTAAATATTTCCAAAGGATCTCCTTCTCTGATTCTAAGAGTCCGTCTTATTTCTTTTGGTATAACTACTCTACCTAAATCATCTATTCGTCTTACGATTCCTGTAGCCTTCAAAATCTTCCCTCCTTAATATCTTTGTTAGCTTATTATTTTACTAAAGAAGAAAATTTATACATTTAAAAAAACCAAGACCCTTAATGACATTATTGCAATCAATTAGTCTTGGTTGTTTTATTATACTAATTACTTATTTGTTTTATCCAAATAGCTTTCTACTTTTGCATCTACTCTTAGTTCTTGTATCTTTGATAGATATTCATTTTCCTTTAATACTTCTATAATATCATCCTTTAATTCATCAAATGTATCCTTTCTTTCATTTATATGAATTATATGATAGCCTACCTCAGTTTTTACTAATCCACTTGTTTGTCCTTCTTCTAAAGCAAATGCTGCATCTTCAAATTCAGAAATCATTTGACCCTTTGTAAACTCTCCTAGTTCTCCACCCTTTGCAGCAGAAACGCTATCTAGGGATTCAAGAGTTGCCACTGTAGCAAAATCTTCACCATTATTTAATCTTTCTAAAACAGCCTCAGCTTCTCCCTCAGTAGCTAGCAATATATGGCTAGCATTTAAAACAACTATTTGGCTCTTATTTTCCTCAAAGTATTCATTTGCATCCTCATCGGTAATTTTCACACCTTCTAAGAAAGTTTGCTTATGCTTATCAACTAGTAGCTCTTTTCTCATATTTGCTTCAAAGAATTCCTTAGTAAGGTTATTACTACTTAAGAACTCATCAAAATTTTCTTGACCATCCATATCATTTATATATTCTTCTAATTTTTTTGCTACTTCTTCTTCAGTAACTGCAATCTTTAAATCCTCAGACTCCTTGGCAATTAGTTTTTCTATTACAAGCTTTTCTAATATATTTTCCTTTAAAGCCTCTCCTAGAGTCCTGCCGTCCTCTTCAACTTGCTCTAAGGCGTCTTCACCAAGTTGTCTTTCATAGAGATTTTTAAAGACAGCATAATCGCCGTTGAATTCTTCCTCTGTAATAGGCATACCATTTACCTCTCCAACCAATCCTTCAGTATCCTTTGTACATGCAAACATTCCTATGGCTAGAATTGAAATCATAACTATAATTAACATTTTCTTCAGTATAAACTTATTCAAAAAAACACACCTCTCTATAATAAACTAGCTACATAAGCCTTTTTATCCATTATATATTACTTCTCTCTTTAATAAAACCGTTAATTTTTTCTATTAAGCTCATAAGGTCTACTAATGTGTCCTTTCCTTTATAAATAAAGTATGGTGAACTTGATAAATCGAAGGATATTTTCTTACCATAAGTTTCTGTTAAGAATTGAATCAACTCAATTGATAATTTATCTGTTGATGCAAAATCAATCTTAATATATTGATCTCTTTCCACAATATTCTTAATATCAATTTTGCTGGATATAGCTCTAATATATGAAATATCCATCAGGTTAGATACCTCCTCAGGAATATCTCCAAATCTATCGATCAGTTCATCCACAAGCTCGCTATAGTCATCCCTGTTTTCTAAAGCTGAAATTTTCTTGTAAACCTCAATTTTTTGATCTTCATCTCCAATATATCTCTTTGGTATAAAGCCATCTATCTTAAGATCAATTGTTGTATCCAATCTTTCCTCAACAATTTCTCCCTTTAACCTCTTTATAGCTTGATTTAAATATTTTACATATAAATCATATCCGATAGATTCAACATGTCCAGACTGTTGATGGCCTATCAAGTTACCAGCGCCTCTAATTTCCAAGTCTCTCATAGCTATCTTAAAACCAGAGCCAAACTCAGTAAACTCCTTAATTGCCTTTAGTCTCTTTTCTGACACTTCACTTAAAACCTTATTTCTTTCATAGGTAAAATATCCATAGGCAATTCTGTTGGATCTACCAACCCTACCTCTTAATTGGTATAGTTGAGATAAGCCCATTTTGTCTGCATCATGTATTATAATCGTATTTACATTAGGAATATCAAGACCTGTTTCTATAATAGTCGTGCAGATTAGAACATCCTGCTCCTTGTTTAAAAAGTCTACCATAACCTTTTCTAACTGTCTTTCTGCCATTTGTCCATGGCCTATGCTAAAGCTTGCTTCCGGCACAAGAGCACGAAGCTTAGCTGCAACATTGTCTATAGATTCAACTCTGTTATATACAAAGTAAACTTGCCCACCTCTACCGATTTCTCTAAGTATGGCATCCCTAATCATCTGAGGATTGAATTCTACTACATAGGTTTGAATAGGGTATCTTTCCTCAGGTGGATTCTCTATTACTGACATATCTCTAATTCCAGCTAAAGACATATGTAGTGTTCTTGGTATAGGTGTTGCTGTAAGAGTTAAAACATCTACCGTCTCCTTTAATTTCTTAAGGGCCTCTTTATGCTTAACGCCAAATCTTTGCTCTTCATCTATGATCAAAAGCCCTAAATCCTTAAATATTACATCCTTAGATAGGAGTCTATGAGTTCCAACTGCTAAATCTATAGTACCCTTTCTTATACCTTCAATGGATAACTTTTGATCATGAGCACTTCTAAATCTACTTAGTAAGGCAACCTTTATTGGGAAGTTAGCAAATCTATCCATGATTGTGTTGTAATGCTGTTGAGCCAATATTGTAGTTGGTACAAGAATCGCAACTTGCTTGCCCTCTACAAGAGCTTTAAAAGCAGCACGTAAGGCAACCTCAGTCTTTCCATATCCAACATCACCGCAAAGAAGTCTATCCATTGGCTTAGAGCTTTCCATATCCTTCTTGATCTCAACTACTGAAGTTAGCTGTCCTTCTGTTTCCTCATAAGGGAATGCATCTTCAAATTCCTGTTGCCAAGGTGTATCAGCTCCATACTTATATCCTGCTAATTTTTCACGTTTGGCATAGAGTTCTAACAAATCATAAGCCATTTCCTCAACGGCTTTTTTAGCCTTTGCCTTTGTCTTGCCCCACTCACCACTTGAAAGCTTATTCACCTTAGGCTTTATATCAGCACCAATATATTTTTGAATAAGATTCATTTGATCAATTGGCAAGTATAGTTTATCCTTGCCCTTATATTGAATACTTAAAAAATCTTTTTTTGCTCCTTGGATATTAAGTTGCTCTACACCTTCATATTGACCTATACCATAGTTTTCATGTACAACATAGTCTCCAATGTTTAAATCTGAGAATTCTATTTGTTTACCCTTGCTCTTCTTTATCTTCTTTTGAGCTTTGTTTTTGCCTGTACCAAATATCTCTTTATCGCTGATTACAACCAATTTCAAATTGTTGTATTCAAAACCACCCTTTAAACTACCAGGAGTGATATATATCTGATTAGAGACGATTTCAGCATCCCTATCCTTGTAAAAGTTAGATTCAATCCCAAGACCTAGAAGACTTTCTTGCAATCTTAGGCCTCTTTCTTCATTTCCAGAAAGAATAATTATCTTATAACCCCTATATTTATAGTGATTCAAATCATCTTTTAAAATTTCCATCTTCGCTTGATATGATGGCATAGACTTGGTAACAAAGTTGATTATGGATTTTGGATTATAGTTTGTATCACTTTTCATCAAACCAGTGTTAGTTATACAAATCTTTTCCTTTATTTCAGGTATTAAATCCTTATAATCATGATAGATATTTACATGATTTGGTAAAACCTCACCTATTTCAAATAAATCTGTATATCTAATATTGAAGTCTTCCTTAAAGTTCTTAAAACTCTCTTCGATTCTTTTAGTATCATCTAGAAGAATTATTGCATCTTTAGAAAAATAATCTATTATATTGGATAAGTATGTCTCAGGTATATAAGGTATAATCATATCCCTATTGGACATATACATATTCTCATTTAAAAGTTCTCCATATTTAGAAAACTTCTCCTCAGAAGTTTTACTAGCTTGGTCGCTTACCTTTTTCGAACTGAATTTTTTTAAATCCTTTTGCAGATTCTTAACTACTTCATCTTTAAAATCATCAATAATCAATGTTTCCTTTACAGGAGGAACCACTGCTATATCTACGTTTTCTAGGGACCTTTGACTTATCATATCAAAGCTTCTGATGGAGTCTATCTCTTCATCAAATAATTCCACCCTATAAGGGTTGAGACTAATTGGCGGGAAAAAGTCTATTATACCACCCCTAATACTAAACTGCCCTATTCCTTCAACCATATGAACCCTTTCATATCCAGCAAAAATAAAATTCGATACTGTATTTTCTAGATTCACAGTTTTTCCTGTCTCAAAACTCATAGTAAAGTTTTCAAAAATACTCGGTGTCAATATCTTATCCAACAAAGCGCTAATTGAGGTTACAACCAACAAGTCCTCCCCATTTTTCAAGGAAGACAACACATTTAGCCTTTGGATAGAGCGCTCAGAGCTATGAGCATCAACATCATAAAATAACAATTCTCTCTTTGGAAATTGAACAACATTTGAAAATCCTAAGTTCTTTATATCCTCGTAAATATGTCTACTTCTTACTTCATCATAAGTAATCAGCAATATCTGTTTTTTTGTATGCTCTTTTAAGGCATAAGAAAAATGCCCCAAATTCTCATCTATAATACCATAGGTGGAAATTGGAGTTATCTTATCTTCTATATCCTTTAGTAACTTGCTATATGAATCCAAATTCTTCAGTGGATCAATTAAAAAATCCTTCATTTATTATACTCCTTAGTTAAACTAAGACAACACTTCAAGCCCAGGTTTAATCCTGGGCTTTAGTCTTTGTATTGTATTTATTCATTGCATTAATTATACCTTCACCTATTATAACATCTACAGCTTCTGCAGCTGTCA
>CAYZZR010000089.1:5550-8671 GCA_964482775.1 uncultured Tissierella sp.
CCTATATTGCCTTCCCCATATACAGATTTGAATTTAATCTTATTTAGGGTAATATTATGTCTTCTAGCAATTATATCTATAGCATCAAAGCCAACATTATGTCTAGTGCTTGCATATTCCTTACCAGGATTACCCAATCCTATTACAACAAACAAACTATCAACTCCTATTTCTAATCAAAAAGAATACTAACAGACTCGCTGCTATTTATCTTCCTGATAGCCTTGGCAAATAGTGGAGCAACACTTACGACATCTATTTTACTGTTTTTACAATCTTCCTTTAATGGTATGGTATCTGTTATAACGAATTTTTCAAGTTCTGAACTACAAATTCTATCTACAGCAGGACCTGATAAAACACCATGAGTTGCACAACCATAAACCTTCTTAGCTCCAAAATCCTTTAATACACTCGCTGCCTTTACTATAGTACCTGCAGTATCTATAATGTCATCAACTATAATAACATTCTTGCCTTCAATATCACCAATTACGTTCATAACTTCAGATACGTTTGGCTTAGGTCTTCTTTTTTCTATAATAGCTATAGGCATATCCAAAATATTTGCAAATGACCTAGCACGAGTAACTCCTCCTAAATCAGGTGAAACAATTACTGTATCTGTTCCCTTTAAGAATTCAAAATAATGTGCAAGTATTGGAATAGCTGATAGGTGATCTACCGGAATATCAAAATATCCTTGGATTTGACCAGCATGCAAATCCATAGTTACTACTCTATCTGCACCAGCCGTAGTTATCAAATCTGCAACTAGCTTAGATGTAATCGGTTCTCTTGCCTTTGTCTTTCTATCTTGTCTAGCATATCCATAGTATGGGATAACTGCGTTGATTCTACCTGCAGAAGCTCTTTTTACAGCGTCTATCATAATCAATAATTCCATCAAGTTGTCATTAACTGGAGAATGAGTAGGTTGAATTAAGAAAACATCACATCCTCTAACTGTTTCATTAATGTTTAGATTGATTTCCCCATCGCTAAATTGTTTTACTTCACATGAGCCAACTTCAATGTTTAATCCCTTACAAATATTCTTTACTAGTTCCTTATTAGCATTACCTGTAAAGATTTTAATATCTCCTAAGCATAGGTTCATTTATGCTCCTCCTAAAAATTATTATTTATGTTTTTTAAATCCTTTTTCTTCCACCCATCCAGCTTTGTTTACCTGACGAGCTCTTGCTATTGATAATTCGCCTTCATCCACATCCATAGTAATCGTCGACCCTGCAGCAATATAAGCCCATGGTTGAACTTTTACAGGAGCAACCAAATTGGAATTACTTCCAACAAATGCATTGTCTCCCACAGTAGACCTAAATTTCTCTCGGCCATTGTAATTAACAAATACAACTCCACATCCAATGTTTACATTGTTTCCAACATCAGCATCTCCTACATAGGATAAGTGTCCTGCCTTAGAGTTATCTCCAAGAGTTGCATTTTTAATCTCAACAAAATTACCTATTTTCACATTCTTGCCTAGATGACTATTAGGTCTTAAATGTGCATTAGGTCCAATGTGGCATCCATCTTCAACTAAACTATTCTCGATTAAGGATGCTTCCACTTCTACTTTATCACAAATTTTGCTATTGTAAACCCTAGTATTTCCTCTTATAATACAATTTTCGCCAATTTCTGAGCTTCCTTCTAAAATAGCTCCAGGATAAATTATTGTATCCTTTCCAATTATAACACTATCCTCAATGTAAGTAGACTTTGGGTCAATTATAGTAACACCAGAAAGCATCATTTTCTCGTTGATTCTCTTCTGCATTACTTCTTGGCATTCAGCTAGCTGAATTCTTGTATTGATTCCATTTATTTCTAAAGAATTATCAATAACACAAGCTCCAACCCTATATCCTTCATTGTTTAATATGCTGATTACATCTGTTAGGTAGTATTCATTTTGAGAATTATTGTTTCCAATTCTTTCTAAAGCAAATTTCAATGCCTTTCCTTGAAAACAGTACATTCCAGAATTTACTTCCTTGATATTTAACTCTTCTTCTGATGCATCTTTATGCTCTACTATCTTTTCTATATCTTTCGATTCTTTTCTAATAATTCTTCCATAGCCTGTAGCATCATCTAAAATAGCAGTCAATACTGTTCCTGAGAAATCACCATCTTTATGATAATTTACCAATTTTTCAATAGTTTCATCAGTTATTAAAGGAGTATCCCCACAAAGAACTGTTACAATACTATCATCTGAAACTTGATCCATAGCTTGAAGTACTGCAAATCCTGTACCATATGGAGCTCCTTCATAAATAGGTTGTTCTTTAAATACTATATTTTTATCCTTGAATTCCTCAATTACTGCATCTTTTCCATGGCCTACTATGACTATATTCTTGTCAATCTTGGACTTATTGCAAGCATCAATTACATAATGCAATATTGGTTTGCCACATACCTTGTGTAAAACCTTTGGACTATTAGATTTCATTCTAGATCCTTCACCAGCAGCTAATATAATCGAAATATTCATATAATTCACCTCACTTAATTAAGTACTACATAATATTTTAACTCTTTTATAAAATTAGTCTACACTTTAAAAGTAAAAAAGGACAATATTTTCTTAAAAGAGGAACAATGGGCATCTTTAAAAGTAAAAAGGAGCCTATTGGCTCCATCTTACTCTGTTGCAAAACTTTTTTCGTACTCAGCAAAAATTGCTTCTTGAATTTTTTGCCTAGTGGCTGCATTAATAGGGTGAGCTATGTCTCTAAACTCGCCATCTGCCATTTTCCTACTTGGCATTGCAATGAATAAACCATTTTGACCTTCGATGATTTTAATATCGTGTACCACAAATTCCTCATCAAAAGTAACGGAAACGATTGCCTTCATCTTGCCTTCTTCGGTAACTTTTCTTACCCTAACGTCTGTGATCTTCATTGTCCTTCACCACCTTATCTAATGTAGATGATACTTAAAGTATATATTCGCTCAATATTGAGAAAATCCTTCTTTTTTTTAAAAATATTTTATTTTTTTAAAAACTACTGCTATTTGTTCTTTAATATATTTTTTGTTATGATATAATCATGCAGTGGCATTATTTTTACATAAGAATACA
>CAYZZR010000090.1:0-2419 GCA_964482775.1 uncultured Tissierella sp.
TCTGATTTTGCGGCGCCCTTACTAGTTTATAATGCCAAAGTTCATATCGCTTCCCTTGAAGGTAGAAGAGAGGTAGAATTAAGTGAGTTTTTTACAGGAGTTAAGAAAACAGTTTTAAAAGAAAATGAAATTGTAATTGGCATTTCTACTCCTGATGTTGAAGTAGGAGATAAAAGTGTTTATCTTAGAAAGGCTCGTATAAAGGGTGCTGATTTATGTAATGTAGCAATAGCAATTAGACTTACTTCAGAGAAAAAAGTACTGCTTGCATTGGCAGCAGTATCGACTACACCTATGAGAATGTACGAATTAGAGGACAAGATAGCCCAAAGGGATCTAAGTCCAGAGTTAGCGAATTGGCTTCTTGAGGAAATCAAAGGATATATCAATCCTAGAAAGAATAGCATTCGATCAACACCTGAATATCGCTACCATATTACCGGAGTTCTTGCAAAAAGAGGATTATTAAGTCTTTTAGAAGAGGAGGTAAAATAATGTGTAATCAAAATGAAAATAAGGCTTGCTTTGAATATATAGACTCGCAAATGCCAAAAGTAGCTCTTAGTCTCGTGGTTAATGGGGAAAGGGTTCATGAATATGTAGATCCTGCCATGACATTATTAAACTTCTTAAGATTGAACCTTAAATTATTTGGAACAAAGGAAGGCTGTGGAGAAGGGGAATGTGGAGCATGTACCATAATTATGAATGGTAGAACACTTACCTCTTGCCTAGTGTTGGCTATTGAAGCTCAAGGAGCAGAAATAATCACTGTAGAAGGCCTATCAAAAAATGGAGAGCTTTCAATTCTACAGCAAGAATTTATAAAAGATGATGGACTACAATGTGGATTCTGTACACCTGGAATGCTAATGGCAGCAAGAAGTCTCTTAGATAGAAATCCTGATCCAACTGTTGATGAGATAAAAGTAGCAATAGCAGGAAACTATTGCCGTTGCACAGGCTATCAAACCATTATTAAAGCAATTTTATCTGCTGCAAAACGAGAAAGAGAGGAGTTGATATAATGGACAAAAAAGAGTTTAAATATATCGGTAAATCACCAGATAGATCTGAAGCTATAGAAAAGGTAACCGGTAGAGCAACTTATGTTCATGATATGGAGCTTCCTGGTATGCTTTATGCAAAAGCATTACACTCACCATATGCTCGTGCTAAAATTGTTTCCGTTGATACCTCAGCAGCTCTGGAGCTACCTGGGGTTAAGGCTGTTTTGACTGGTCAGGATGCACCTTATCTAATAGGCCTCTATATGATAGATAAAAGGATCATCGCTAAGGATATAGTAAGATATCAAGGAGAAGTAGTAGCTGCAGTTGCTGCAGTAGATGAAAAAACAGCAGATGAGGCTATTTCTCTAATAAAGATAGAATATGAAAAGCTTCCTTCGGTTCAGACTATAGATGAAGCACTAGCAGCTGAAATATTGGTTCATGAAGATATCAATGATTTGAAATATATGAAGGGAGTATTCTTCCCACAAAAGGATTCGAATATTGCCAGCTGGAACAAGACTATAAAAGGAGATGTTGAAAAGGCTTTTGAAGAGTCAGACTTTATAATCGAAAATGAGTTGAGTCTTCCTGCTGCAGCTCATACTCCTATAGAAACCCACGTTGCAATTGCAGAGGCAGATCCATATTCAGACAAACTAAAGATTTGGTCATCAGCTCAATCACCATTTGCCATTAGACAATTGATGGCAGTGTCCTTTGGAATATCAGAGGCTGATATTCAGGTTATAGTTCCTTATGTAGGCGGTGCCTTTGGTGGAAAAGCTGGAGTTCATTTAGAGCCATTAGTAGCCTTATTGTCAAAGGCCTGTAAAGGTCGTCCGGTTAAATATATAGCTACACGTGAAGAGGAATTTAATCAATTGCCATCTAGAGCAGGAATGCGAGGAAGGATTAAGACTGGAGTAATGAAAGACGGCAAGATAAATGCGTTAAAGATATATTATGACTGGGATAGTGGAGCTTATGCAGATTATGGTGTAAATGTTGGAAAAACTGCTATTTATTCTGGAGCTGGAGCTTATGAAATACCAAATGTAGAGCTACATTCTAGAACTTTATATACCAATAAGGTATTCTCTACTGCTTATAGAGGTTTTGGTCATCTAGAAACCCACTGGGTATTAGAAAGACAAATGGATTTAGTTGCACAAAGATTAGGTATGGATCCATATGAATTCCGTATGATAAATATATTGATGCCTGGAAAGACCACCATTAGTGGAGAGGTAATTACTGAATCTACAGGAAGCCCATCAGACTGTCTAAAGGCAGTTGCAGATGAAATTGGGTGGATTGGATATCAAACTGCTGAAGAAAGAGAAATACAGAGAAGGACTGGAAAGATTAAAGGAAAAGGAATTGCGGTATTACAAAAGGCTCCA
>CAYZZR010000090.1:2429-8665 GCA_964482775.1 uncultured Tissierella sp.
AGGAAAGTTTGAAACAGGATATGATGGAGCTACTACTACAGCTACAGCAGCTATCATTCAAATGGATGGTGACGGAAATGCCAAGGTAATGATAGGGGCTGTAGATATGGGTCAAGGTGCAAATACTGCTATGAGACAAATTACAGCAGAGACATTGGATATCCCATTGGAAGATGTTGAAGTAGTATGGGAAAGTGACACTCATAAGAGTCCTTATGATTGGCAAACTGTTGCTTCAAAGTTCACCTTTATGGGTGGTAATGCGGTCATTAGAGCAGCTGAAGATGTGATAAAACAGATGAAGGAGCTTGCAGCACAAATATTTAGATGTGATGTAGATAAATTAGCTCATAAGGATGGCTATATCTATCATATCCACCATGCAGGTCAGAGACTGCCATATGGTAAATTAGCGAGAGGATATGCTTATGAAAATGGAAATGCCATAGGCGGAATAGTTATAGGACGCGGAAGCTATATTGCAGATGGACTTACTAATCTTGATAAAGAAACTGGTCAAGGACTTCCTGCTTTAGTATGGACATATGGTGCCCATGGAGTAGATTTAGAAGTGGATGTTGAAACAGGAGATGTTCATATATTTAAGATAGCATCAGCCTTTGACGTAGGTCAGGTAATCAACAGAAAGCTAATTGAAGGTCAAGTAATAGGAGGAGTGCTTCAAGGAATAGGATCAGCTCTTTTTGAAGGGATGAAATTTTCTTCTGAAGGGAAGCTGTTAAATCCTTCCTTTACAGATTATAAGATTCCAACAGCTATGGATACCCCAGATCAAATGATACCAATATTCATTGAAAATCCTCAGTATGATGGGCCATTTGGTGCTCGTGGAGTAGCAGAACATCCTATGATTTCAGTACCTTCTGTAATAGGGAACGCACTTTATGATGCTTTAGGGATAAACTTTTACAAATTGCCATTATCTCCTGAGCATATAGCATTGGCTATAGTGAACAATGGAGAGATAGATTTAAACTTATAAAAATATAGGTAAGAAAAAAAGAACCCCTTGTCTTTGACAAGGGGTTCTTAGATTTAAAGTTTAAGCTGCTTTTACTTCCTTTGCAAGTAAGAAGTTTATATATTTTACTAATACATATAAACATATAACTACCGCTATAGCTTCTTCAAACTTAACTAAAGTTCCTAATGCTGAAATAGGTGAACCAGCCTTAGTTAAAAATCCGTTAGTTAATTTAAGTGAAAGAGCACTAATAACTAATGGGAAGGTAAAAGCTGAATAACTAGGACTAAATTTTAACTTCAATAGCTTAGGCATATATAAAATTACAGCAATATAAGTTATTTGTGACAAAGCTAGTAAGAGATAAACTATTGCCATATTTTTTTCTGTAAAAGCGTTCATATATCCAGCTAAGCAAAGACTAGCTGGTGCGCTTAGGATTGCTATAGTTGGAAGAGCAGGTTCGGGAATTTCTTTTACAACAAATACCCTTTTTAATACTATTGGTAGCAATACAAAATATGCTATTAAAGCAAACCAGAATGCTATTTTGCCAAATGCTTGCATTTCAAATGCAGGTGATGTAACACTTGCAACTGCAATACCAACGTAAACTATAAACCAACTAGGGAATACTTTTTTAATGTTAAATCCTACAATATAATTTTTAGTAAATTGAACCATTAAAATTACATGTAATAAAACTCCAATAATCCATATAATAAAAGCTGGCTGTCCTATATAAGGTTTTAAATATGTAGAGATCAGCATAATACCCATAGATAATGTAGGGAATACACTAGCTACTACTGGATTTTGAAGGGCGTCTTTAACACCTTTTGTATACATTACAATTTTTGCTAATACTAAAATTAATATGATTCCTGCACAAAGTCCAAAAATACTTCTTATAGTATTGCTATAAGATTGTACTACATTACCTAAGGCTGCCAATCCAAGCATCAAGCCTACTATAGGAATTGGTAATTTTTTAATTATTTGTCCCATAATTCTATCCCCTTTTCTTTGAAATTAAGCGCAAAGCTCCTAATTAAGTGTATCATAGAAGGATGAAATACTTAAATTGATAAAATTAATACATGCTATGTTTATTATAAAGTTTGTCTATAATTAAGCAGAAATTTGCAACTTTATAGTAGCTTTTCCTGAAAGTTAACTAAAAATCCCCAGCTAGTATAGCAATCTAGCTGGGGGACTATTAATTATTAATTTTCCTTAAGAAAATCAAATGCAAACTGAGCATAGAGAGCTGAACCTCTATGCAAGACACTTTCATCAACTGTAAATTTATCATTATGATTAGAATGTATTATACCTTTATTCTTGTTCATAGTTCCTATAAACCCATAAAATCCAGGTGCTTTATCGGTTAGAAAGGGGAAATCTTCTGAACCCATAAGCTTATTCATCTTGCTTAGACTTTCCTTGCCATATAGTTTTATGGCTGCATTTTCTGCTATTTTATTTAGATTTTCATGTTCATTGATCACAGGCCCTGGGTAATACCAATATTCTAGACTTGCTTTAGTACCATGGGCTTTAGAAGTGTTTTCAATAATCTCTCTTAATTGTGATTCTAGACTTGACCTGAGTTCACGAGAATAGGTACGTATTGTACCTTCCATTTCAACCTTATTTGCTATAATATTAAACCTTTGTCCTCCATGAATGGTTCCAATTGAGATAACAAGAGGATTTAATGGATCATTAACCCTACTGGCAAAGGTCTGTAAGTTCATAATTATAGAAGATGCAGCTACTATAGCATCCTTTCCTAGGTGTGGTGCTGAGCCATGTGCTGATAACCCCTCAACAGTAATTTTAAAGTTGTCACAGGATGCCATTCTACCACCAGCTTCTAAATTGAAAAAGGGAGCTTCTAAGGTACCCCAGATATGCATTCCAAACAAAGCATCTACATTATCTATCACACCATTATCTGCATAATATTTGGCTCCATAGCAGGATTCTTCAGCTGCTTGAAATAATAATTTTACATCTCCTTCAAGCTCTTCCTTCATATCTACAAGAATTTTTGCAGCACCTAATAGCATTGCCATATGTGCATCATGACCACAAGCATGCATATTGCCGTTAGTTGATGAAAAAGGTAAGCCTGTATGCTCCTCAACTGGAAGTGCATCAATATCAGCACGTAACATAACTGTTTTACCTGGTTTTCCGCCCTTTATTAAGCCCACTAAGCCATTGTAATCATTGAAGGTGGTTACCACAATTCCTATGGCTTCCAAGTCCTTTACTAACTCCCTTGTAGTCTGAATTTCCTCAAAACTAAGCTCGGGTATAGTATGATAAAATCTTCTTCTTTCGATTATAAAATCCTCATACTTCTCAGCAAGTTCTCTTATTTTCAATTCTCCACCTCTTTTTAACTATATTATACAATATCAGAATAAATTTACAAAGAAGCCAGCAATTATAACTGATGTTATGGTGACTGTAACAAATCCACCGACAATCATCATAGGTAGCATTTTTCCCATTAAGAATTCATGCTCTTGTGGTGTTTGGGCAAGTGCTTTTACAGACTTTTCAGTAAGTATATAGTTAGGAGGGAATCCATAAAGAGCAGTTAATGATACTGCAAAAGCCATATTCCAGCTAACCCTTAAGAACTTTCCAACTAGAATAGAAAGCAATGCCATTCCTACAACCCCAACAATTATTATTATAGCCATAGGGCCAAGCGTTTCAAGTAAAATTTCAGGTGTTGCATCCTTTAAACCAGAAAATACAAAGATCATCAATACAAACATTAAGAAGCCATAGGAGTTAGCTTTATTTAGCGAATCCTTGTCTAAAAAGCCTACTTCAGTCAATACTATACCCAGTATCAATGCCCATACAGCCTGATTTAAACCAGTCAACGCAGATAATTTGCTTGCAATATATGCAGAAAGCATAAGCTTACCTAGTACAAATGCTGTAGAAGAGTATTTTGACGGAACAGGAGGAAGTAGCTTCTTTTTTTCTTTTTCTACTAACTTCATATTACCAGCGCTTTCATCAACATCGGCAGTTCTAGTGGTCAATTTTAAGTCACCACTTCTAAATCCCGATAATAGTTTTCTTCCTTCAATTTTTAGCATGATTGCAGTTAATGGATATCCAGCAAATCCTTGCATTGCATACATAGCTATAGCTAAAACTGCTGCTGTTATTAAGCCTTTTTCTAAAGCTGCTTGATTCATCATAGTTGCAGCAACTATACCGCCTGTCAATGGAGGAAGACCTGCAATGACATACTCTCTTCCAACTAAAGGTATACATATGAACCAGCAAAAAGCTACCATTCCAAATAAGCCTGCCAATGTGATTACGATTACCTTCCATTGTTCAAGAAGCTGTTTGATACTTATAATGGTTCCCATATGGGTTATGCATAGCATTATTGCTAAGGTACCTCCAAGTGGTGGGCCCATTCCAGCTAGTGCTACAATGTCCTTAGGAAAGAAAGTCCAGTATCCAACTAAGAACAAGCTTGCAATAACAAATACTGATGGAATCCATGCCTTTGTTTTAGTGCTAATAAATTCACCAATGTAATAAACTATTGCTAGGATCAGAAATGCTTGAATATTATTCATGTTGTTCCTCCTCTTATATTTATTCACACTTATTTAATGATGACCATCAAAAAAATAATAGTGTTATTCATACATATGTCGGACTTATAGGACGAATGCAAAATATTTATTTCACATAGTGATTAATGGGTATATAATAAAAATAATAGTAAAATTTGATTTAGGAGGTATTCATATGGGATTAATTAAAGCTATAGGTAGTGCAATTGGTGGTTCTTTGGCTGATCAATGGCTAGAGGTCATAGAACCAAATGATATGGGTGATAATACTGTATTTACATCAGGTGTTACTGTAAGAAAAAATGATAGTAGAAATTCAAATAGAAAGGGTACAGTGGATACAGTCTCAAATGGTTCTATAATCCATGTATATCCAAATCAATTTATGATGCTTATTGATGGTGGAAAGGTTGTGGATTACACAGCTGAAGAAGGATATTACAAAGTGGACGATTCCTCATTACCATCTCTTTTTAATGGTACATTTAAAGACGCCTTAATGGAATCTTTCCAACGTATTAAATTTGGAGGAGTTACTCCAGGTTCACAGAAGGTATTCTACATAAATTTACAAGAAATTAAAGGGATTAAGTTTGGTACACCGAATCCATTGAATTATTTTGATAACTTCTATAATTCTGAGTTGTTCTTAAGAACTCATGGAACATATTCCATCAAGATAACTGATCCCTTGCTATTCTATATGGAAGCTATACCAAGAAATGAAAGCAAGGTGGAAATACAGGATATAAATGAGCAATATCTATCAGAGTTTTTAGAAGCCTTACAATCAGCTATGAATCAGATGTCAGTAGATGGAATCAGAATATCTCATGTAGCGAGCAAAGGAACAGAACTTAGCAAATATATGGCTGATATCCTTGATGAAAATTGGAAAAATACCAGGGGTATGGAAATCCAAGCTGTAGGTATTTCTAGTATTTCCTATGATGATGAATCTAAAGAATTAATAAATATGAGAAATAAAGGTGCTATGCTAGGAGATCCATCTGTAAGAGAAGGTTATGTTCAAGGATCTATTGCTAGAGGTATGGAAGCAGCAGGTTCAAATGAGGCAGGAGCTGCTCAAACTTTTATGGGAATGGGCATGGGAATGCAAGCAGGTGGAGGATTTATGGGAGCAGCATCAGCATCAAATCAAAGACAGATGGAGGAGCAAAGAACTCAAAAAGCTGAAAGCTCAAGTAATATAAAGAGTGGTAATGGCTGGTTCTGTACTGAATGTGGTGCAAAGAATACAGGAAATTTTTGTTCTGAATGTGGAAATAAGAGAAACACTCCAAATGTATGTACAAATTGTGGATACAAACCAGAGGGAGAAACTCCAAAATTCTGTCCAGAATGTGGAAATAAATTCTAAATAGTTTATCTAGGGGGTGGGCTATGGCTACTACAAGCTATAAATGTCCTAGTTGTGGAGCTGGTATACACTATAAACCAGCACTCAAAAAGTTTAAATGTGATTTTTGTTTAAGTGAGTATGCTGAAGCTGAAATAGATGATTTATATAAGAAGAAGGAGCAAGAACATGCTCATGAGCATGAAAGTGAGCAACTTCAATCATATACATGCAATAGCTGCGGAGCTCAGGTTGTAACAGA
>CAYZZR010000091.1:0-6618 GCA_964482775.1 uncultured Tissierella sp.
CTGATATGACTGCCTTTATGTACATTGATGATGATAGGGTGGGTACCTTGATAGAATATGCTCCGACGGAAGAAATTTTTGCTAGACCAAAGGATAAACGTACCGAAGACTATATCACTGGCCGCTTCGGATAGAAAATTTATATAGAAAAGGAGGAAATCAAACATGAAATTATATCCTAAGGATGATTATATGTTTGATTTTTGTGTGAGATATGGGTTCGTCAAATGTTAAAAAGAAATTATCAAGAAGAATAAGAGTATCTATTAGTGTTGTGATATTAACTTTTGCCATGAGCATGATGTCTGCTTGTAGTCAAACAGCTAGTTCAGGTATGATTGTTGCGGGGTCAACTTCTGTTCAACCCTATGCAGAGGTTCTAGCTGAAGAATACATGATCTTGAATGCAGATTCTCCGATTGATATCCAGGGTGGAGGTTCATCGGCAGGTATTACTGCAGCCCAGACACAAAGTGCTGATATTGGGATGTCCTCTCGTTCATTGAAAGAAGATGAACAAGATCTGTGGAGTATTGAAATTGCAAAGGATGGACTGGTGTTAATTGTTAATCCTAATAATTCCATAGAAAATCTTACTTTAGATCAGATTCGCCAAATATATACTGGTACAATTACAGAGTGGAGTCAATTGGGTGGCTCATCTGCAAAGATTAATTTGATAGCTCGTGAAGAAGGATCTGGAACTAGAAGTGCCTTCACAGAATTGGTAATGGGAGAGGCAGAAATAACTCCAAAAGCTATAGTTCAGGATTCTAATGGATCAGTTATGCAATTGGTTGCAGGGGATCCCAATGCAATAGGATTTATCTCTATGGGTTTATTAAACGATGAAATTAAAGCTTTAAATTTAGATGGCATCGAAGCCACAGCAGAAAATATAATGAATGGAAGCTACATGCTATCTAGGCCATTCTTGTTTGTTACCAAAGATGAACCCACCGGCATAGCTAAGAGTTTCATTGATTTTATCCTTTCTTTAGAAGGACAAAAATTATTAAGTGATGAGGGACTTATTCCCTCAGTTGAGGGGACAGAAAAATGAAGAAATTTAAGGAAAAATTATCTGAGCGTGTATTTCTATTAATAGCTCTTTCGGCTTTATCTGTGCTTGCGCTCATAACTGTATTTATATTTATAAAAGGTGTACCGCTTATTGCTAATGTAGGTATAGTAAATTTTGTCTTTGGGATGAAATGGGCTCCAAGCCAAGGTTTCTATGGTATTTTTCCAATGATTGTTGGATCTGTATCAGTTACTTTAGGAGCGGCAATCATAGGAGTTCCAATTGCAATTTGTTGTAGCATTTTTCTTGCGGAGTTTGCTCCTGCAACACTTAGAAATATATTCAGACCTGCTATCCAGTTACTGGCTGGCATACCTTCAGTGGTATATGGTTTCTGGGGAGTTCTATTTATAGTTCCGATGATACGTAATTACCTAGGTGGGCCTGGTTTAAGTATATTGGCAGCTTCTATCATTTTAGCGATTATGATTTTACCAACTATCATCAGTATTACAGAAGTATCTATCCTTGCCCTACCTCGTCATTATAAAGATGGGGCTCTCGCATTAGGATTGACTCATTGGCAAACTATTCGTTACTTGCTTCTACCTGCTGCTAAATCTGGAATTGTTGCTGCCATAATCTTAGGTTTAGGTAGAGCAATTGGAGAAACTATGGCTGTTATTATGGTTGTTGGTAATGCTGTAGCACTTCCTGAATCAATTCTTGATCCTGTTAGGACACTAACCACCAATATAGGTATTGAAATGGGCTATGCATCTGGCGAACATCAACAGGCTCTTTTCGCTACAGGTATTGTTTTGTTTGTTATTATCATGATAATGAATGCTACTGCTCAATATATAACACGAAAGAAGTGAGTTAACTATGAGAATTAATGCAAATACTTCCCAAAAGATAGCTAAAACTGTGATTTGGACAGCTGCTCTTCTAGTTATGGTAGTTCTTTTTTCCATAATTATCTATATACTAATGAAGGGTATACCTGTGATCAACTGGCAGTTTTTAACAGAGATTCCACGAAATATGGGGCGTTCTGGAGGTATATCATCTTCCATTGTAGGCACTCTACTTGTTACCGCAGTAGCTGTTGCTATTGCAACACCATTTGGAATTGGTACAGCTATATATCTTACAGAATTCACCCATGAGGGTAGAATCACCCGTATTATTCGTTTTAGTGCGGAGTCCCTTGCTGGGATACCATCAATTGTATATGGACTTTTCGGCTTTATCTTCTTTGTAATATACCTACAAATGGGATGGTCAATATTATCCGGAGGTTTAACCTTGGCAATAATGATTCTTCCCACTATTATACGAACAACAGAAGAAGCAATTCTTACTGTGCCAAATCTATACCGCGAGGTGGGCTTCTCCTTAGGAGCAACAAAATGGCAAGCCATAACTAAAACTGTTCTACCATCAGCAATTCCTGGTATAGTTAATGGTATAATCTTGAGTATAGGTCGATGTGTAGCAGAAACTGCTGCTGTTATGTTAACAGCCGGCTCAACTTTGCGTATGCCTACATCACTCTTCGCACCGACTAGAACCATGGCAGTACATTTTTATATACTAGCTAGAGAAGGAATATCAATGGATAATGCCTATGGAACAGCAGCATTATTAATTATCCTTATTATGCTGATAAATGTTGGTTTCAATATGTTGGTCAATAGATTTATATCTAAAGGCCGTTAAGAGGTGAATTATGACACGTCAATCTAAAATAGTTATAAAAGATTTAAACTTCTATTATAATCAAAAACAGGTTATCAAAGAACTTAACTTAGAGATACCTAAAAATGAGATATTGGCTGTTATAGGTCCAGCCAACAGTGGTATAACCACTATGCTTCGCACATTAAATCGTCTTTGTGATTTGACAGTAGGAGCACGCCACGAAGGGGATGTTCTTTTAGATGGAAAAAGCATTTTTGATCTAGATGTTAATGTTACAGAATTGCGACGTAGGGTGGGAATGGTTTTTGATGTACCAACTTCTTTACCTATGTCCATCTTTGATAATGTGGCTTTGGGGCCTAATTTAGGTGGAAAGAAAAGCAAGAATGCAGTTGCTGAGAAAGTAGAAAATGCCTTACGTATGTCTGCTTTATGGGATGAGGTTAAAGATAGGTTGGATTCTCCTGCAACTAGATTATCTGGTGGTCAGCAGCAACGCTTATGTATAGCAAGAGTTTTGGCCCTTGAGCCTGAAGTTATTTTGCTAGACAGACCATGTTCAGCCCTTGACCCCATTTCAACGGCCAAAATTGAGGATTCTTTAGTACAACTTAAGGACCAATTCACAATTATAATTGCACCACATAGCATTCAACAGGCTGGGCGAATAGGTGATAGGGTTGCATTCATGCTAATGGGAGACCTAGTAGAAGAAGGCATTACCCATGAAGTCTTTTCAGTCCCTAAAGATCAACGTACTAACGATTACCTTACAGGAAGGTTTGGTTAAGATTTTAAAAGGAGATGATCATTTTGGCTAGAGAGAATTTTACACAAAAGATATTAGATGTTAAACATAAGGTACTTGAAATGGGAGCCTTAGTTGAGAATATTATTGAAACCACAGTTACTGCTTTAAAGACACAGAATCTTGAACTTGCAAAAGAAGTTTGTGAGAAAGATGATGAAATAGATCATCTAGAACTTGAAATTGAAAAGGAGTGTATGATGCTTCTTGCACTTCAACAGCCATTGGCAAAGGATTTAAGAACAATCGCGTCTGCACTAAAAATTATAACTGATCTTGAAAGAATGGGAGATAACTCTGTAAATATTGCAAAGGTTATACTTGAAATTGGCATAGACCCACTTATTAAGCCTCTTGTAGACATTCCAAAGATGTCGCATATTGCTCAGGAAATGATAAAGTTAAGTCTAGAAGCCTTTGTAAATGAAGATGTTGTTCTCGCAGGAAAGGCAGCTAGAATGGATGAAGAAGTAGATAAACTTTATGAAGGTGTTGTGAACGATACACTTAGTATCATCACAGAAAATAAGGAATTTACAAAGCAAGGTATTAAACTTATGTTTATTGGGCGATATCTAGAGAGAATTGCCGACCATTCTACAAATATATGTGAAAGAACCATATACATGATTACAGGAGAGTTAGAGGAAATAAATTAGAGTTTTCACCCCCGAATGAACTAATAAGTTAATTTG
This sequence comes from uncultured Tissierella sp., assembly GCA_964482775.1. Classification (GTDB taxonomy): domain Bacteria; phylum Bacillota; class Clostridia; order Tissierellales; family Tissierellaceae; genus Tissierella_B. The sequence continues at coordinate 4,235 of CAYZZR010000091.1, forward strand.
GGGGTGTTTTTTACATCAATGACAAGAAGACAAATAAGTCATATTAAAGTAAGGTTTTAAAAACTATATTCATAAAGTCTACGGAGCGTGGATTATCTTTTGAATAATCAAAGTATATAATAAATTCGAGGTGATAAAAATGGATATGAAAAAGAAAAAAGAGCTTTTAGAAGCTTATAAAAACAGACATCCAGAAATGGGTGTAATTTCTTACTTCAATAAAGAAACAAGCCAAGTATTCTTAGGAATTTCTATAGATACGAAAGCATCCTTTAATAGTACGAATGTGAAACTGAAAGCCAACATGCATCCTAATAAAGAATTACAGGAACTTTGGAACAAATATGGGGCGGAGAGTTTTGAATTATCCGTTATAAAAGTGTTAAAGTATGAAGATCCCAATGAAGATCATACAGCAAAATTAGAAGACTTAAGAGAAAAATGCCTAGCTGCTAATCCAGAGGCAAGGAGGATATGGAAATGAATGAAAAAGTTGTATTAGTATCAAATGATTATGGTCGTATAGATGGCAGAAATGCTTATCAATCTGATATCAAACGCCTAACTTTAGGGAAACCTGTATTAGAAGAAAATAAAAACATGCAAATTGCTGCACAGATTTGGAAGACCGATAATGAGGGTGAATTGACCTTGAATCAAGAGTTACCCATTCATCAAGTATTTGATTTGGCAATATTTTTATCCAGAACATTACTTCATTTCAAGGAGGCCTACCGTCTTCCTCTTTTATATGATTCAGCAAAGCCAATTATAGATCGTATCGGTTTACAAGGTGACGCCTTTTCAGTGGAGATTTGTACTGATAATCTAGATATTAAAGAAGATATCAAAGCATTTGCACAGAGTATAAATGATTTAGGTGAAATAATTGGTGAGCGACAACGTGTACTAAGCCGTATTTTAGAAGAGTTGAACTGTTATTGAGCAACTTTAATCAAGAGTAGATAAATAATCATAAGTTTTAAAAGTATGTTGTAGTAAGCAATACGACTAAACCGTGCACAGATTGTCGGACTTATAGATTAACCCTTTGATAATATTGTTAATGAAAGGAGGTTGTTTGATGGATACTTTAAGTAATATGAATAATGCACTGACATATATTGAAGAACACTTGACAGAAAATATTGACTATGGGGAAGTATCAAAAATTGCTTACTGTTCAGAATATCATTTCAAGAGAATGTTCTCTTTTTTATCAGGCATAAGTTTATCAGAATATATAAGAAGAAGAAAATTAACACTGGCTGCATTTGATTTGAAAGATAATAACTTAAGAGTAATTGACATTGCTGTTAAATACGGCTATAGTTCAGCTGATTCATTTACTCGAGCTTTTCATTATATGCATGGTATTCTTCCTTCAGAAGCTAGAAATGAGTATACACAATTAAAAGCATATCCAAGAATGTCCTTTCAACTATCAATAAAAGGAGGAAATGAAATGAATTATCACATAATTGAGAGAGAGTCATTTAAGTTAGTAGGTTTTAAGAAGAGAGTTCCAATTGTTTTTGAAGGTGTAAATCCAGAGATAGTAAAAATGACTCAACTCTTAACCCCTGAGATTATTAAACAATTAAAAGAACTTTCAAATGTAGAGCCAAGAGGCATTATTAGCGCATCTGTAAATTTCTCAGAAGATAGAATGGAAGAAGAAGGGGAGCTTGATCATTACATTGGTGTTGCAACATCTAGTGATGAAACATTAGATTTTGATTTATTGAAAGTTGATGCAAGTACCTGGGCTGTATTTGAATCAATTGGAACTTTTCCAGAAACACTTCAAGATGTGTGGGGCAGGATATACTCGGAGTGGTTTCCATCTTCAGGATATGAAGTTGTCCAAGGCCCAGAAATTTTGTGGAATGAGAGCCAAGACACTTTAAATCCCAATTTCAGAAGTGAAATTTGGATTCCAGTAAAGAAAAGTAAAGATTAAGTAAGCAATCAATCAATCATAGTTTAGGGTACTCCTATTGGGGTGCTCTTTTTATTATTAATTTTAGCTATTGCCTTGAACAATAACATATGTTAATGTTAACATATGTTATTGTTCAAGGAGGTTGAACTATGTCAATTAATTATACAATTTTAGGGATGCTGAGCTATAAGTCAATGTCAGGATATGATATGAAAAAGGTTATACAAAAATCAACTTTTATGTATTGGTCAGGAAATAACAACCAAGTATATAAATCACTAACAGAGCTTCATGATAAAGGCTTGGTTACTAATGTTGTCAAACATCAAGAAAGTTTACCAACAAAAAAAATCTATGAAATAACTGACGAAGGATTATCAGCTTTAAAAGAATGGGTGCTTTCACCATCTGAGCAAAATGAAATAAAGAAACCTTTCAT
>CAYZZR010000091.1:6628-8543 GCA_964482775.1 uncultured Tissierella sp.
CAACTTAATACAAATGAGTTGAACATGATTCTTGATGAATATGAAAATCAAATTAAAACACAATTATTAATGGAAAAAAATAATAATCAGAAAGAAAAATTGTTCTTTTTATCTGATCAAGCAACACCTTTGGAAAACACAGTTTGGAGTTATATCAACAACAATATTCTAAGAGAATACGAAAATGAATTGGGATGGATTCAAGACTTTAGAGAGGCTATCGCAAAGATTGCAAATGAAAATTTAGATGGGTAACAAAGATCATTTTAAATATACTTGATGTAAAACTTGAACAAATACAATTAGAAGGAGATAGGTAATAATGAAATATAAGTTATTAGATAAAAAGGAATCTATTTTATATATTGAAAGTGAAAATGTTTTAGTATCTGACTCGCAATCTGTGCTTGATTTTATTATGACAGTTAATTATGAAACAGATTGTAGAAAAATTGTTTTAGATAAAAATAATATAAGTGAAAAATTCTTCACACTTAGCAATGGAGTAGCAGGTGAAGTATGTCAAAAACTTGTTAATTATAGGTTCAAGATAGCAATAATTGGTGAGTATTCCAAGTATACAAGCAAACCATTACATGATTTCATTTATGAATGTAATAGAGGCAATGATATTTTCTTTGTAGACAATCTAGAAGAAGCAGTAGAAAAATTGACATTGGCTTACTAATTATGCTAATTTAATATATAATTCTTATTAAGAAGGCATTATAGAAAACAGTAAAGTGAGGGCATTAATTTGAGTAAAGTATACTTCATTAAAAATACAGAATCAGATTATAATAAGATTGGAAAAGATGCATCTGAACTATTGAAAAAGATAGTTTCTGATACAGGTCATGAATTTGATAAAGAGGTGCCTATAAAGGTTCATTTTGGTGAAAAAGGAAACAAAACTTTTATTCCTGCACTTTGCTACGATGAAATTATAAGTTATTTGAAAGAAAAGAAAGTATCACCCTTATATATAGAAACCAATGTATTGTATAGGGGTTCTAGAACTACAACAAAGGATCATATTAAAACTGCAAAAGACCATGGGTTTACACAGATGCCTATAATAATAGCTGATGGAGACATAGGAACTGAATACGATGAAATTGAAATAAATAAAGAGTATATAAAAAAATGTAAAATAGGTAAGGGATATGGGCAGTATAAACAATTTATTGTTATGAGTCATTTTAAAGGACATGTATCCGCTGGATTTGGTGGAGCTATAAAACAACTTGCTATGGGATTTGCTGCCCGAAGTGGCAAGCTAGAGCAACATTCAGGAATATCTCCTATAGTTAAAGCTGAAAAATGTATCTCCTGTGGCATATGTGTTGAGAAGTGTGATTTTAATGCTATTGAAATATCAGATGTTGCGATGATTGATGGAGACAAATGTATTGGATGTGCAGGGTGTATTGCAGTTTGTCCACAAGCTGCAATTGTAAATACTTGGGGAGGATCAAATTTTCTTGAAAAGCTATCTGAATATGCCTATGGAGCTTCAAAAGATAAGGATATCATCTATATAAATTTTGTTCACAACATTACAGAAGACTGTGATTGTGTAGGCTCACACATGAAAGCAATAACAGACAATATTGGTATACTTGCGAGTAAAGATCCAGTCGCTTTAGATACAGCATGTTTGGAATTAGTTCAGAAAAATAGTGGTAAAAATCTATTTGAAAAAGGTAGAGTATCTCTTTTACATGCAGAAAAAATAGGCTTAGGTACTATGGATTATGATTTAGAAATTTTATAGATAATAATATATGATTGATATCTCTATAGCAAAAATATATCATAAAGTGATCAAATAGGTATAGTTACAATTAGTATATTTTCTTTTGAATGCCATATTTATTGACTAGAAATCACAAAAGTGGTATATTTTTCATAT
>CAYZZR010000092.1:0-8473 GCA_964482775.1 uncultured Tissierella sp.
GTAGTGCAATCATGCTTTCAGGTGAAACAGCAGCTGGTAAGTACCCTGTAGAGTCTGTAAAGATGATGTATAGTATAGCCCTAATCACTGAGGAATCTCTAGATTATCCTGAACTTTTAAAGTCTAGAACTGCTATGAATCAAGTATCTACAACAAATGCTATAAGCAAGGCTACATGCACTACAGCTCAGGATCTATCTGCTAGTGCAATCATTACAGCGACTTCATCAGGCTATACATCAAAAGCCATATCTAAATTTAGACCAAAGGCACCAATTATTGCTGTAACAACTACAGAAGAGGTAAGAAGAAAACTTGCCTTAGAATGGGGAGTTTACCCAATATTGACTTCACAAAGCTATTCAACAGATGATGTTATAGATAATTCAGTGGATGCTGCAATTAAACACGGATATGCAAATGAAGGGGATTTGGTAGTTATTACTGCAGGAATTCCAGTAGGATTATCCGGAACTACTAACATGATAAAGGTTCATACTATAGGTAAGGTACTTTTAACAGGTACAGGAATTGGAGATAGAGTAGGAACAGGAAGAGTATGTGTTGCAAATTCTGAACTAGATTTATTAGCTAAATTTGAAGAAAAGGACATAATAGTTACCAATGGAACCTATAAAGATATGGTAAAATTCATGGAAAGAGCATCAGCTATTATAGCCGAAGAAGGCGGACTTACATCCCATAGTGCAATAGTTGGCTTAAACCTAGAAAAACCAACTATCGTAGGAGCAACTGATGCTACTCGCATATTGAAAGATGGAGATATAGTAACAGTAGATAGTGCTACTGGTCAAGTATACAACGGCCAAGCCAGAGTTCTATAGATTTTAATTAAGTATAAAAATATATTGGCAATAAGAGCAAAATACCCCTGAGCTATGGACCATGGGTATTTTCTTCTTCTTGTTAGCAGTTCAATGTTTTTTAATCTTATGTTATAATGAGATTGCAGCCTAAATAGTAAGAAAAGGTGAGAATATATGATTTTACTTAATATAGAAAACATATCAAAGTCCTATACTGAAAAAACTATATTAAAGGATGTCTCCTTTGGCATCATGGACAATGATAAAATCGGACTTATAGGAATCAATGGGACTGGGAAAACTACCTTATTAAAAATACTTGCAGGAGTTGAAGAAACAGATAAGGGAAGAGTAATAAGATCTAATAATACTAATGTAGAGTATCTACCACAAAATCCTTATTTTGATCCAAAAGCTAAGGTTATTGAACAAGTATTTAAAGGTACCTCTCATAATATGAAGGTGATTAGAGACTATGAATCAGCTATTAACAATCCCAATACATCAAAGGATGAAATCATCAGATTGACTCAAACTATGGATGAGATCAACGGATGGGAATTAGAAAGTGAAGCAAAAAATATTTTAACAAAATTGGGCATCAAAAACTTTGAAGAGATTGTAGATAATCTTTCAGGTGGTCAAAAGAAGAGGATAGCATTGGCTTCTGCACTAATCAATCCATCTGACTTGCTTATACTTGATGAGCCTACAAACCATTTAGATAATGAAACTATAGACTGGTTGGAGGACTACCTTTCCAAAAGAAAGGGAGCTCTTTTGATGATAACACATGATAGATACTTTCTTGATAGAGTAGTAAACCAGATTATTGAGCTAGATAAGGGAAATATATATTCATATAAAGGTAACTATAGTTATTATATAGAGAAGAAATCAGAAAGAGAAGAAATGGAATACTCCTCTGAATTAAAGAGACAAAATCTGTACAGAAGAGAGTTAGCTTGGATGAGACAAGGTGCTCAGGCAAGGAGCACTAAGCAAAAGGCAAGAATTCAGAGATTTAACCAATTAGAGGATAGTGAAGTAGACTTAAGTAAAGAAAAGCTAGATATTTCACTAGCTAGTTCAAGGTTAGGAAAGAAGATTATAGAGCTTAAGGATATATGTAAATCCTATGATGAAAAAGAGCTTATAAAAGATTTTACCTATACTCTACTAAGAGATGATAGAGTAGGTATACTTGGCGCAAATGGTATGGGCAAATCTACCTTATTAAATATCTTTGCTAGTCTTATAGAGCCTGACAAGGGTGAAGTTCAAATAGGTGAAACTGTTAAGCTTGGTGTATTTTCTCAAGAGACTAGCCATTTAGATGACAGTCAAAGAGCTATAGATTATATAAAGGAAGGTGGAGAATATATCTCTACATCCGATGGTACGAAAATATCTGCATCACAAATGCTTGAAAGATTCATGTTTCCACCTGATTTACAATGGACACCAATTGGGAAACTTTCAGGTGGGGAAAAGAGAAGACTTCATTTGTTAAGAACTCTCATGGAATCCCCTAATGTACTACTGTTAGATGAACCTACAAATGATTTAGACATACAAACATTGACAATATTAGAGGACTATATTGAGGATTTTTCTGGAGCAGTCATTATCGTATCTCATGACCGATATCTATTGGATAAAATAGTTGACAAGGTCTTTGTATTTGAAGGAAACAGTGAGATTAAAGGCTATACAGGGAACTACTCCTATTTCAAAGAAACTACAAAGGATCAAGAGCCCAAGGAAGTAATCCAAAAGAAAGAGAGGATAAAAGAACCTAACAAGGTGCTAAAATTCTCATATAAGGAACAGAGGGAGTGGGCTACTATAGATGAGGACATAGCACAGTTAGAAGAGTCTATAGTCCAAATCGATAAAGAAATGGAAAGAGTAGCTAGCCAATATTCCAAGCTTGAAGAGCTTTTAAAGGAAAAGCAAGAGCTAGAAGAAAAATTAGAAGAGAAGATGGAAAGATGGGTATATCTATCTGACCTTGATGAAAAGATAAAGAATCAATGATAATCATAGATTGTTGTTGGCAAATAAGGGGTTGTAAAAATGAAGAAGTTAGTTTTAGCAGAAAAACCTTCAGTTGGTAGAGATATAGCAAGGGTTCTAAATTGTAATAAGAAGGGAAATGGATTCCTAGAAGGCAACGAATATATTGTAACATGGGCCTTAGGTCATCTTGTGACCTTAGCTGATCCAGAAGAATATAACCAAAGTTATAAGACTTGGAATCTAGAGGATTTGCCTATGCTTCCAAAAGAGATGAAATTGGTCGTAATAAAACAAAGTGGCAAGCAATTTCATGCAGTAAAAGAGCAAATGCTTAGGAAAGATGTAAATGAAATCATTATAGCTACAGATGCGGGAAGAGAAGGGGAGCTGGTAGCTCGTTGGATTATTGAAAAGGCAAATGTAAAGAAACCTTTAAAGAGACTTTGGATATCATCTGTTACAGATAAGGCAATTAAGGATGGATTTAAGAATTTAAAGGATGGGAAGGCTTATGAAAATCTTTATGAGTCTGCTAAGAGCCGAGCTGAAGCAGACTGGGTAGTAGGCATCAATGCCACTCGTGCTCTTACAGTAAAGTACAATTCTCAGTTATCCTGTGGTAGAGTACAAACCCCAACTTTAGCAATTATTGCTCAAAGAGAGGAAGAAATCAAGAACTTTAAAGCAAAAGATTACTATGGAATAGATGCAGTAACTAAGGATTTAAAGTTTACATGGCAGGATAAAAAGACTAACAGTACAAGAAACTTTGATAAAGAAGCCATAGATAAAATCATGGCAAACATTAAAGGAAAATCTGCTAAGGTAGCAGAAGTAGAAAAGGCATTGAAGAAAAGCTACTCCCCAAGGTTGTATGATTTAACTGAGCTTCAAAGAGATGCAAATAAATTCTTTTACTATTCAGCCAAAGAGACTTTATCTATCATGCAGAGATTGTATGAAAATCATAAAATCTTGACCTATCCAAGAACTGATTCAAGATTTATAACAGAGGATATAGTACCAACATTAAAAGATAGACTTAAAGCAATCAACATTGGATCATATTCAAAATATGCTTCATATGTATTGTCAAAACCTATTAGTGGGAACAAGTCTTTTGTAGATAATACAAAGGTATCAGATCACCACGCTATAATTCCTACTGAGCAAAGAGTGATGCTATCCGAGTTAAGTGACAAGGAAAGAAAGATATACGATTTAGTTATTAAGAGATTTTTATCTGTGTTATATCCACCATTTGAATATGAGCAAACCACCATAAAAGCTGTAATTGGAGAGGAAAGCTTTATAGCAAAGGGAAAAAGAGTAATCAAAGAAGGCTATAGAGAAATATATTCACATAATGATGACGAGGATATGGATGAGGATATAAAAGAGCAAACACTTCCATTGATAAACAAAGGAGATAGTCTAAATGTAACATCACTACTTCAAACAAGTGGAAAAACTAAGCCCCCTGCACCACTAAATGAAGCCACTTTGCTTTCAGCAATGGAGAATCCAAGCAAATATATGGAAACTAAAAATAAAGAGTTGGTAAAGATAATTGGTGAAACAGGTGGAATAGGTACAGTAGCAACAAGAGCTGATATCATAGAAAAGCTATTTAAGACCTTTTTAATTGAGAACAGAGGTAAGGATATATTTGTAACATCTAAGGGGAAACAGCTACTTGAATTAGTGCCTCAGGACTTAAAATCACCAGATCTAACTGCAGAGTGGGAACAAAAATTAAGTCAAATTGCTCAAGGAAAGTTAAAAGGAACTAGCTTTATAAATGAAATGAAGGAATATTCTAAGTCCATAACAGATGAAATAAAGAAGAGCAAGGATACCTTCAAACATGACAATTTGACAAGAACAAAATGTCCTGAATGTGGCAAATTTATGCTTGAGGTTAAAGGCAAGAAGGGTAAAATGTATGTCTGCCAGGATAGAGAATGTGGTTATAGAAAGAGTATTTCATTAATCACCAATGCTAGATGTCCTAATTGTAAGAAGAAGCTTGAGTTAAAGGGCGAAGGAGATGGACAGCTATTTACATGCTCCTGTGGATATAGGGAAAAACTGTCTTCCTTTGAGGAAAGAAAGAAGAAAGAGAAGAATCAAGTCAATAAAAAGGATGTAAGTAAATTTATTAAAGAGCAAAACAAATCAAATGAAAACTTAAACACAGATTTAGCCGATGCATTATCTAAGCTGAAGTTCTAATTATTTAATAATAATTATACTTAAAATTACGACTTTGTGGTAGAATATACCTAATAAATAAAAAGTGGGTGCAACATGATAAAATTAGGAGAAATACAAAAATTAAGAATACAAAGATTTACATCAGTAGGGGCTTACCTAAATGAAAAAGATCCAGAGGATGATGATATATTACTACCAAAGGCTCAAGTTCCTGAAGGAGCTGAAGAAGATGATGAAATAGAGGTTATGATATATAAGGATTCTAAGGACAGAATCATAGCCACAACTAACCGCTCTAAGTTAACTGCGGGACAAATGGGTCATCTTATGGTAGTAAGCCAATCTAAAATAGGTTCATTTCTAGACTGGGGTTTAGAGAAGGACTTGTTCTTACCTTTTAGTGAAACAGTTGGTTCAGTAGAAAAAGGCAAGGAATATTTAGTAATGGTCTATGTTGATAAGAGTGATAGATTAGCAGCTACTATGAAGGTTAAAAAATTCTTAAGTATGGAATCACCATACAAAGAAAATGACAAAGTAAAAGGAACTATATATAGTATAAATAGAGATATTGGTGCATTTGTTGCAGTAGATGATAAATATGATGGATTGATTCCAAAAAGAGAATTGCTTGGGGCATATCAAGTTGGCGATTCAATTGAAGCTAGAGTGAACAAGGTACATGAGGATGGTAAACTTGATTTAAGCCTTAGGGATAGAGGCTATGTGCAAATGGATGCAGATGCAAAGGCCATTACTTCAAGGATGAAGGAAAAGGGTGGAAGTTTGAACATCAATGACAATAGCTCTCCTGAAAAGATCATGCAGGAATTAGGAATGAGTAAATCAGCATTTAAACGTGCTGCTGGTAGACTATATAAAGATGGAATAATAGAGATTACAAATACTGGAATTAAATTCAAAAAATAATAAAGGGGTCTTTTGAATGTCAAACATAATTGTCAAAAATGAAATCCTTGAAATGATGCTCTATATATGGGATTCGGTTTCTCAAAGAGAAAAGGTAGGGGAATCCTTTATATTGGAAGTGGCAAATCATGATGATATGAAATATCTTTATGGAGAGGATTTTGACAAGGAATCAGTAAGGAAGGTATTGTCTGCAATTTCTAACAGAGAACTTTTAAATAAGCCGACAAAAAAAGAGAGTAGATTTTGGAATAACAATATGTGGATGTTAGAAGACCTTGAATTTACAAATAAGATGATACATCCAGTAAAAACCTTAAACCTAGATGATCTAAAGAATAAGCTAACAAAAGATGAGTATGAAGTAATATTTATTCCGGGACATATAGACGAATATTATATAGATGGAAACAAACTGATTATCAATTTCTTTAAGATCATGGTAGATTTATTTGTAGAAGGAAAAGTAACAATAGCACAAAAGCCTTTCAAGGAATATATAGAAGAAATGCTAACAAGTATTTAATTGATGCATGTCCATCCCAATGGGCATGCTTTTTTAGGAGGACAAATGAGAGTATTTAAAGATAAGATATTTTTAAAATCTATGCTTGCGATTGCTTTGCCAATTGCATTGCAGAATCTAATCACATCATCATTGAATATGGTAGATACATTGATGATAAGCAGTTTAGGACAAACTAGTATTGCTGCCGTTGGCTTAGCAAACCAGTTTTTTTTCTTTTATATCCTTATAACCTTTGGAATCAATAGTGGTTCCTCAATCTTTATTGCCCAATATTGGGGCAAAGAGGATATACCAAGTATTAGAAAGGTATTGGGATTAGCAGTATCATTGAGCACTATAGTTGGAATTATATTTACAGTTATGGCATTATTTTTCCCACAATTAATTATGAGAATTCTAATTGATGAGCCAGACGTCATTAAAATAGGCAGTGATTATTTAAGAATTATAGCATTATCATATTTACCAACAGCCATAAGTTTTGCATATAGTGTAGCTTTAAGAACTACAGGTAGGCCAAATGTGCCAATGCAGATTTCAGCTATTTCCTTTGTAACAAATACAGTATTTAACTATATACTTATTTTTGGCAAGCTTGGAATCCCTGCTATGGGAGTAAAAGGTGCAGCTTGGGGTACTGTTATAGCTAGATTTGTAGAAATAGGTGTAACACTATATGCAGTCTACTCCACAGATGGGGTATTAGCAGCAAATCTAAAAGACCTAACAAGCTGGGGCAAGGATTTCGCCAAAAGATATCTTAAAACCACATATCCTGTAATATTGGCAGAAGGAGCTTGGTCCCTAGGACAAGTAATGTACTCAATTGCCTATGCAAAGCTTGGTGAAGAAGCTACTGCTGCAGTACAAATTACCAATACCATACAAAATATCTTCTTCGTTCTTGTTAGAGGTATTGGCAATGCATGTACTGTAATGATTGGAGCAAAAATAGGTAGTGGTGATGAAGAAGAAGCTTATGAATATGCAAAGAACTTTATGATACTATCAATAATATTAGGCTTGGTCTTAGGGGTCATACAAGCAACAACACCAAATTTGACCTTGAAGCTTTTTAGTGGATTGGAACCAAGTTTGTATGAAGTCTCTAGAAAACTACTGATTGTAATGGGACTTACCTTTGTGTTTAGAGTATTCAATTCAACAGGAATAGTTGGAGTACTTAGAGGCGGAGGAGATACTACTTTTGGTATGATTCTTGATATCGGGTCTGTATGGATTGTTGGAGTGCCACTTGCATTTATTGGGGCCCTATTGTTAGATATACCTGTATACATGATTTTTTTATTAGTTACTATAGAAGAAGTAATAAAAACAATAGTGGTCATACCTAGATTTTTATCTAAAAAGTGGATAAAGAATATCACATAAACAAAGCCCTTCATTTTGAAGGGTTTTCTCTTTATTAGGGTATATTATGATAAATATTGATAAAGGAGTGAATGTTTGTGGATAGAAAGATAAAAAGATATTTTATCGGCAAAGCAGCTCGTGATGGAGCAGGAGTGAACTTATATAGAACCTTTGGATATAATGAAATACCAGACTTTGATCCTTTCCTGATGATGGATTTCTTTGATTCAACAGACCCTAATGATTATATAAAAGGATTTCCTTGGCATCCACATAGAGGAATAGAAACAGTTACTTATTTAGTATCAGGTCTTATTGAACATCAAGATAGTCTTGGAAATAAAGGTACAATAGGGGATGGAGATTGCCAATGGATGTCAGCTGGATCAGGTATACTCCATCAAGAAATGCCAAAGGCATCAGAAAGAATGCTTGGAGTACAAATTTGGTTGAATTTACATGCTAAGGATAAGATGACAGCTCCTAAATATGGAGACATTACCAGGGACATGATACCAGTATATAATGGTGAAAATGAAACTGTACACATTATAGCCGGCAAATATCAAGGACT
>CAYZZR010000093.1:0-6200 GCA_964482775.1 uncultured Tissierella sp.
ATGGTTGGTTTAAAGGGTTATGATAATAGAAGAATAAATCAACTTTCTGGTGGAGAGCAGCAAAGAGTAGCTTTGGCAAGATCCTTAGTTGTAAAGCCAGATCTCTTGTTATTGGATGAACCCTTTTCAAATTTAGATGCTAAGCTAAGATTGGTCATGAGAGAAGAAATTCAAAGAATACAAAAGGTATTCGATATAACTACAATTTTTGTAACCCATGATCAAGAAGATGCCTTTTCCGTGGCAGACCAGATTGTTTTGATGAATAAAGGAAAGATTGAGCAGATTTCTCCACCTATGGAGATATACAATCACCCAAATGGAGAATTTCCATTACAATTTGTAGGCCGTTCAAATATTAAAAGTATAAATGGACAAGTAGAATTTGTAAGACCAGAAGAAATAAAAATACATGATAAACCAATAGAAAATGCTTTAGAGGGTAGGATAGGAAGAAGAATCTTCAAAGGAGCTATAGTGGAATATCATGTATTAACAAATAATGAGGAGTTCATAGCAATAGAACTTTCTAAGGATAAAATATATAATGAAGATGATATAGTTTATTTAGAATTTAAATACAACACAATATAGTAGATAAAAAATTTGATGTATACAAAGGAGGATATATGAAATTATTACATGTATTAGCTCAATTACCTTCAAGAACTGGATCTGGAGTATATTTTACTAACTTAGTTGAGAATTTTAAGAAATATGATTATGAACAAAAGGTAGTTTTTGCTACAGAGGATGATTATAAATGGGATATTTTAGATGAAAAGGATATAAGTTTTGTTGAGTTTAAAACAGAAGAAGTGCCTTTTCCTATAGTAGGTATGAGTGATGTAATGCCTTATGACAATACTCTTTATTCTGAAATGACTGATGAGATGTATGGTAAATGGATATGTGCCTTTAAAAAGAGGCTGTTAACCCTAAAGGAAAAATATAATCCAGATATAATATTTACTCATCATCTTTGGATATTATCCTCTTTAGTAGTAGAAATTTTTACTGATTCAAAAATAATAGGTCTCTTTCATAATACAGATATGAGACAAGCCCAAATGAATCCTCATATTTTTCATAAATATGTCAAGAATTTAGATAAGATAGATTTGATACTTGCTGGTTCATATGGTCAAATAGATGAAATAATTAAAACATATAAAGATTTAGATAGAAATAGTATAATTTCAGTAGGTGGAGGCTTTAATCAAAAGATTTTTTATCCTCAAGAGAAAAAGGAATATGATGATAAAATAAGATTAGTTTTTGCTGCTAAAATAGATCCATCTAAAGGAATCTATGAATTATTAAAGGTATACAAGGATTTGAATTTAGATGATGTAAGCCTGGATATAATAGGTGTTCCAGATGAGAAAAATAAAAAGGAATTAGAAAGATACATCAAGGGCGATAAGAGTATCAAGGTATACAATGTAAAAGATCAAGCAGCACTAGGTGAAGAGCTTAGAAATAAGGATATATTCCTCATGCCATCTTTTTATGAAGGCTTAGGACTTATGGCTATAGAATCCTTAGCATCTGGTCTTTATGCGGTGACTACAGAAATCGAAGCCCTGATGGCTCTTTTGGGAGAAGAAATCAGGGAATCAGGAATAATAAAGTATGTTCAACTGCCTAGAATTTATGATGTAGATAAGCCTCTTGAAGAAGACTTACCTAAATTTAGAGAAGATCTTAAAGAAGCTATACTTGAGCAAATAGAAAAGGTGAGAAATAGGGAAAGCACTTTAGTAGATAAGAGGAATAATATAGAAAGATTTTCATGGGAATCCTTAGTAGATAGGATAAATGACCTAATGATTAAGCTAATGTGAATTTATTACAAAAAAGTTACAGTTTTCAAAAGAACCTGATATTCCTTTGACAAATAGGACATGAAGTTATATCATATAATTAAATAGACTTAGGAGGGATAAGAATGAAGAAAAATCAAAAGAAACTGGCACTGTTTATTGCTGTGATGATACTCACTTTATCTATAGCTCAAACATCTTTTGCAGCAAATGCAGTATTGAATTTGAAGGCAACATATCGTAACATAAGAGTATTTAGAAATGGTGTACAAGCAAGCTTTTCCAAGGAACCTTTTATAGTTGATGGTACTACTTATGTTCCTTTAAGAGATATGTCTGAAATACTTGATAAGGTAGTTACATGGGATAATGCTACTTCAACAATATCTATCCAAGACAAACCAGGTCAAAGTACTCAAGAATTATACAATCAAATTTTAACTCAACAACAAACAATAAGCCAATTAGAAGCAAAGCTTAAGAACGTTGAAGAGAAAAAAGTAGAAGAAATTAGTATAAAAGATCTACGTAAACAACTAATAGATGATTATGATAGAATAGATAAAAATAAAAACCTACAAATTGAAGATATTAAATTATCTGAACGTAAAGGTGATATAGAAATAGAAATCTATCTTGATTTAGAAAAAGATGCCGCATTTAAAGCTTGGGAAGATCTTTCTGACAAAAAAATTACAAGCTTCTTACAAGATATAGTTGATGATATTCTAGAAATTGAACAATATGAAGATGCTGATATCGAAGGATTTATTGAAGATAAATACGATGATAAGGAACTTGTAAGCTTTACAATTGATAAAAAAGGTAATGTTGTTTTAGATTAGTATAAAGATATTTAGTTAATTTATAGGCGCTTAGCTCTTAAAAGGGCTGAGCGCTTTTTAAAACAAAAGGGACGGTTGCCTTTTTGTCCAATGAGCCTTAGCGAATTGTAGACAAAACGGACAGCGGAGTTGCTTTGCAACGTAGGAATGAACGAAGTAAATGTTCTTTTTGTTTGCTTTTATCTCTTATTTATTATTATCATTATTTTAGGGTATAAATACAAGGAATAGAATACAAGGGGGGGGACGAATACATGAATACTAGATTTAGAATATACATATTAGTGTTTGTAATGTTATTTGTCTCAGTAAATACTGTGAGTGCAAATACAGGCAATACCAAGGTAGATTGGCTTATAGAAAAAGGATACGTTTCAGGAGATAGTAGGGGATATAGACTTAATGATTTTATAACAAGAGCTGAGATTACCAAGATGGTAGTAGAAGCAGGTGGATTTGGTGCGGAAGTAGATGAATACAAATATTTGCCTAGTAAATTTACTGATATGAATAATAAGCATTGGGCCCATGGGTATTTAAATACAGCTGTAATCAATACACTGGTAAACGGCTATCCTGATAACACCTTTAGACCTAGCAACAATGTCACATATGCAGAAGTATTAAAAATGCTAGTTATGGCCTCTGGAGATGTTCCGGATACTAGCTTGTACTCTGGACAATTGTGGGCAGTTCCATATATAGTGAAGGCTGGGGAGCTTGGAATTACTGATGGTGTGAGTATTTTTAATCATTATGAAAAGGCTACTAGAGGAAAAGTCTTTGAGCTAGTTTTTAATACTATGTTCAAGGCGGAACCACTATCTTCTGAAGTCTATAATGGTATAGTTGTTGAGAATTTCAGAGTTTCTAGATTAAAGGGTAAACAAATATCCTTGATTGTATTTGAAGATCTAAATGATAAATCCATAACTCCAAGATATAAAGTCAATGACAAGATTACTATAGAGTTACCTGAAGACATTGAGGATGTGGAGTATCTATTAGGTAGAGTAGTAGATATTACTATAGATAACAACAATGTGGCACTGAAGGTAAAAGAGGATAATTCCTATTCTTATTTTGAAGGACCTATTTTATCCAGTGAGAGAGAAGTTTATCTAGGAACAAATGGAAAGTATTATGATGTGAATTTGAAGGACAGATCATCCAGCAAAATAGAAAGGGTTCTAGCTGTTTATCATAATGATAGGAGCTATGACTATGAGGATTATCTAGATGATTTAGGCGATAAGAATGATGATGGCGATTTGACCTTTATTGCAGAGTATGCAAATATTACCGTTAAGAATGGCAAAACTTACTTTATAGATTCTTATACCTTTGAAGATATTTCACCAGTAAGTGATGTTAGTCGAAAGGGTTCCAAGATATATATATATGACGACGATGATAATGGGCAGATGTCAGAAGTTTCTATAAATAATATAATGGGATATACAAAGGATTGGGGATTTGAAACCCTTGATGCAGATGATATCAGAAAGGGCGATGTGGTCCATATTTATAATAGAGATAGTGCCATAGTCAGAAGGGATTCCAAGAAAAATGGGGAGTTTTATGACTTGTTTGAGCAATCTGGCTTTTACTTTGCTGATATTGATGATGAAATCTATCAGGTAAGAGTATCAGATGGCAGAAGACCTATTTACTCAATAGATGGTAAATCTTATAAAACTCTATTTGCAGAGGATCCTAGCTACAGCTTTTTCAACCTTTATGATGAAGAAATAACTTACTTGATAGATATAAATGGTCATATTCAAGGATTTGAATTAAAATAGGGTCAGAGGGACAGGTTCACTGTTCCATCAGTATATAATAATTGGGGGGATAGTCATGATTCTAAAAAATTATATGGAGGAAGTTGCTTTTAGGGCATTTGATGATGTAACTAAGGGAATGGATATATGTAAGTGTGAAAAATGCAAACTTGATATTATTGCCATAGCCTTGAACAAATTACCTACTAAATATGTTGTAACTGATAAAGGTGAGTTATATGCAAAGGTAGATAATTTGAGAGGTCAGTTTGAAGCGGATATAATAACAGCTATGACACAAGCTGCAATGACTGTAGGCAAGAATCCAAAGCATTAGAAGCAATAAAAACACAGATCCACTGTCCCACCGTTGGTGGGATAGTGGACCTGTGTTTTTATTTAAGAAACTATTTGCTTGTCAGTTTTTAGTATATGGTCTTCAATCCAGTCTACTACAAACATGATAATATCTGATAGATATTTGTCTTGATTTTCATCCATATGTTCAAGATTTACTTTGTTAACCTTATCTAAAAAATCATCATGTACAACTTTATGTGATAAAAATTTCTTGTAACCAATTTCTTGCATATAGTTTTGCTCCGATTCGAAGTGAAATATGGCGTAGTTTTTCAATTCCTCAATTAGTTTTACCACATGGTCATATTTATCAGTATGAAACTCATTTTTTAATAGACTATAAGCATCTCCTGCAATTCTAAATAATTCCTTATGCTGTGTGTCTATTAACTCAACTCCTATCAAGTACTTATCATCCCATTTAATCACTGTCAAACACTCTCCTTAATCGTAATGGAATATATATCGGATAGATTTTAATTTTGTTAAGTCTGGGACAAAGGGACAGGTCAACTGTCCCACATTTTCTATACAAAACATGTGTTTGAACGATGAATAATGGGTATAATTAAATATGGGGTGATAATATGGCAAGAATGGCTAGGGTAAGAAGCGATATTGGTATATATCATATTATGTTAAGAGGAATTAACAAACAAAATATTTTCGAAGATGATGAGGATAGATATAAACTTCTACAAATAATTACATACTTTAAATCTCAATGTAAATACGAAATATATAGCTATTGTCTCATGAATAATCATGTTCATATTTTATTAGGCGAAAAGGATGATTCAGTTTCTGAAGCTATAAAAAGAATCTCCTCAACCTATGTACAATGGTACAATAAAAAATATCAAAGGTGTGGTCACCTGTTTCAAGAAAGATTTAAAAGTGAACCAATTGAAGATGAAGGAGCTTTGTTAAGGGTGATAAGGTATATTCATCAAAATCCAATAAAAGCTGGGCTTGCATACTGCCTTGAAGAAACCAAATGGACAAGTTATTATGAATATATAAGCAAGCCATTTATTGTGAATATTGCTTTAGCTTTAGATATTATTTCTAGAGATAGGGACACTGCTATTACTGAATTTATGGATTACATGTCACAAGACAATGATGACCAATGCATAGATATAATTATAAATACACCTATTACTGATGATTTGATTTTAGAAAGGGTAAAATCACTCGGTATTAGTAACATAAGCCATCTACAGCAGATGAAGCTAAATGAGAGAAATGAGATATTGAAACAATTAAAAAATATAGAATCAGCTTCAATCAGACAATTGTCTAGGGTTACTGGAGTATCGAAAAGTGTAATTGCTAGATTATAAATATACAGGTCCACTATCCCACCAACGGTGGGACAGTGG
>CAYZZR010000093.1:6210-8383 GCA_964482775.1 uncultured Tissierella sp.
CCTTTAATTGTAATACAATGTATATCGGATAGATTTTAATTTTGTTAAGTCTGGGACCTGTCCCTCTGTACCAACTTAAAAAATTTTGAATTATCCGATTTCTTTTCATTAAAAGGGGCATATATGAAGTAATATAGTTCGGAGGGTTTCTTTTATGGATAGATTTAAGAATTTTACCATATTAAAAGAAAATAAGCATTTTAATTTGATAGCAAGCCTGATTATTTTACTATTAATAGTATTTGTGGGCTTTTTTGTGTATTTTACAGGTGGGACAACCTCCTTTGTTCATTTGATGTATATACCAATATTTTTAACAATATTTATCTTTGGATTTAAAGCAAGCATGTTGACTTGTATAATTGGAGGTCTTGTACTAGGTCCTTATATGCCTCTTCATGTCTCAAATGGCATAATGCAAGAGAACAGTTCCTGGATATTTCGAATATTTATGTTTATATTGATTGCTTTTGTTGTAGACATGTTATATGTCTATACCAAGAAGTTCTATGAAATGGAAAAGGATAGGGCTTATACAGATATGCTGACCAGATTACCTAATATCAATAAGTTCAAGGAAGATCTCTACGAAATTATAGAAGAACATGAAGTTGCAGTAAGTCTTGTATTGTTTGAATTTTCTAACAAGGATATGGTAAACCAATATATAAATTTCAATACTGGACAAGCATCCTTTATGAGTCTTATTGATATGGTTAAGGATGATTTTCAAGATTGTAGTCTTTATGGAGTAACCCCAAATCAATTTGCCATAATAGTTGTTGATAAGACCTATTTAGAAGCATATGACATGGCAATGAAGTTCTCAACAAGAATGAAGGATCCTATATTTATAGATGGTCTACCAATATCAGTTGTTCTAAGGGGCGGCATTGTTACTTATCCATACCATGGTATGGACTCAGAGGATCTTATACTTAAGCTACAAAAGGCAATAAGCCAAGCCCTCCAGACAAATAGAAATATGGCTATATATAATGATGTTTATGAAATTGGAAGAAAGGAATATTACAATACTTTGGTTTTCCTCTATCATTCTTTACAAAACGATATGTTTAAGTTGGTATACCAGCCTAAAATACAAATGTCTAATAAAGAAGTCATAGGAGTAGAGGCTTTATTGAGATTAAAAGAGAATCCGGACAACAGGCTTTCCATAGGAACTCTAATTTCTATTGCTGAGGATGCAGGATTTATCAATGAAATTACAAAATGGGTAATCAAGACATCCATTGCTCAAATCAGGGAATGGAAGGACCTTGGTTTAGATGTTAATGTTTCTATAAATCTTTCTGCTAAAGATATAATTGATAATACAATAATTTATTATACCAAGGAATACTTGTTTGAATATGATATTGAACCTAGTAAAATTGAGTTTGAGTTGACTGAAAGATCCATTATAAATGATTTGGATAGAGCCTACAAGGTTTTAAAGGATTCAAAGGATTTAGGGATTAAAATTTCATTGGATGATTATGGGATAGGGCACAATTCTCTGGTTTATCTGGTTGATAGTGCATTTCTTTATGACTATATAAAGATTGATAAGGGATTCATCGATAATATAGCTAACCCACAAAATCAATCACTTATCAAGGGGATTATAGATACTGCTCATATCCTCAATACAAGTGTTGTAGCGGAAGGCGTAGAAACCATAGAGCAGGTTGAGATATTGAATAAAATAGGTTGCGATATAATCCAAGGATATTACTATTCCAAACCAATCCAACCTAATGAAATAGTAAGTTTTTTGGGACAAAGGGACAGGTCCGCTGTCCCACTTAAAAAATAAATTGAAATAAAAAAGGATTTTACTAACTTATGTAGAATATCTTAATATACAATAAGAAAAGCTTCTAAAGAAACATTAATGTAGCTTTTCTTGTTACGCATATAGGTCAAGTTCAATAAGTAAAAGACAAAAAAGTAGAACTTTCCTATTTGTAATAAAAAAGGAGGAAGGCATATGTTAAAGAACAAAAGGTTTTTAAGCTTGGCTGTAGCATTTATGATGATTTTAGGAATTATAGTTGCTCCGTCAAGTTCATTTGCTGAAGGGGAAAACGTTAAACTAACTATAATAGGCACTACAGACCTTCATGCAAATATTTACAACTATTCCTATGAGGATGGTAAGGAAGTGGAC
>CAYZZR010000094.1:0-8378 GCA_964482775.1 uncultured Tissierella sp.
GCCATTAACTGACAGGCCTTTTCTACCTCTGCTAATTCTAGTAGCTTTGGCATGATTCCATAAAGTTTAGCTATTGCATCATCTAACTCGGAAGATGTTTGGGCAAAACCATATGGGTATATGCTGCCCTCATCTCCTTCTAGCTTTCTTAGAAAATTCATTACTGGTACATTAACACTCATAACATTTTTCTTCTTTATATCCACTGTAATTGTTTCTTTTGGAATTGCTACTGCTTCTTCAAGCATTTCAGGACTCATTACAGCACTTGCCATCAAGAATTCTTTGAATGAATCGCTAAGCTCCCTTTCAACATCTATTCTAAGTGCTTTATTCTTTCTAATAAGCTCAATGAATCTTCTCATCAATTCATCTTGCTTATCTTTTAATAGCTTGTGTCCTCTTGAAGCTGTCTTTAATCTTGCTTTTAGGGTTGACAACTCCATTCGAGTAGGGTTAACATTTAGCTTCGCCATCTACTCAGCCCCTTTGTCATCCAGTGGTAAATATTTATCAAGATACTCATCTCTAATTCTCTTAAGCTCACTTCTAGGGATGATTTTCAAAAGCTCCCAGCCTAGGTCTAAAGTATCTATAATCCTTCTATTGTTATGATATCCTTGGTTTACATATTCCTTGTCAAAGGCTTCAGCAAATTTAGCAAATGCCTTGTCAGCTTCTGAAAGTGCAGATTCACCAAGTATAGTTGAAAGTTCTCTTGCTTCTCTACCAGATGTATATGCAGCATAGATTTGGTTCATTGTATCTGCATGGTCTTCTCTAGTTTTTCCCTTACCTATACCCTTATCCTTAAGTCTGGATAATGAAGGTACTACGTTTATAGGTGGTTGAAGACCTCTTTTATAAAGCTCTCTGGATAGAATAATCTGTCCCTCTGTGATGTATCCCGTAAGGTCGGGGATAGGATGCGTTTTGTCATCCTCGGGCATGGTGAGTATCGGTATCAGCGTAACCGAACCCTCATGGCCGCGTTTTCTTCCCGCTCTTTCATAGATAGTTGAAAGGTCAGTATATAGATAACCTGGATATCCACGTCTTCCTGGTACTTCCTTTCTAGCTGCTGATGTTTCACGTAAGGCTTCTGCATAGGTAGTCATATCTGTTAAGATTACAAGTACATGCATATCCTTTTCAAATGCCAAGTATTCAGCACAAGTAAGGGCCATACGTGGTGTTGCAATTCTTTCTATAGCTGGGTCATCAGCTAAATTCATAAATAATACTGCTCTATCTATGGCTCCAGTTCTAGTAAAGTCATCAATAAAGAATTGTGCTTCCTCAAAGGTAATACCCATGGCAGCAAATACTACTGCGAACTTTTCCTCTGAACCAAGTACATTTGCTTGTCTAGCAATTTGAGCTGCTAGTTCATTGTGAGGAAGTCCTGATCCTGAGAATATAGGAAGCTTTTGCCCTCTTACTAGGGTATTTAATCCATCTATACAGGAGATACCTGTTTGTATAAATTCATCTGGATAGTCTCTGGATACTGGATTTATAGGTACACCGTTGGTATCAACCTTCTTTTCTGGAATTATTTTAGGACCATTGTCCTTTGGACGCCCTAATCCATCGAAGATTCTACCAATCATATCTGGTGATACTCCTAATTCAAGTGGTCTACCTAAAAATCTTACACTGGTATTCTTTAGGTTGATTCCTGAGGACCCTTCGAATAGCTGTATCATAGCTTTATCTCCGTTTACCTCTAGTACTCTACCACGTCTTTTTTCTCCAGTTTGTATTTCAATTTCTACTAGCTCCTCATACTTGACCCCTTCTACACCTTCAACAACCATTAAGGGTCCAACTACTTCTGATACTGTTTTGTATTCTTTAAGCATTAAGGATACCTCCCTTGCTTATTAAATTATCAATGCTTGTTGTCAATTCTTTGCCTATTTCATCTATTTCTACTATTCTATCTTCTGGAATAAATTTAGTACGAGCAATTTTATTTCTAACTTCCATACTTTCTACATCCTTTAGGTAAACTCCCTGTTGTAGAGCTCTTAAACCTTCGTCATAGAAGTTTAGAATTAGCTTAAGCATTTTGTTTTGCTTTTCCAATGAACAGAATGTATCAACCTCATGGAAGGCATTTTGCTGTAGATAATCCTCTCTGATGGATTTTGTAGCTTCAAGCTTAAGTTGGTCTTCTTCAGATAATGAATCTCTACCAACTAATCTTACAATTTCTTGAAGACCAGATTCATCTTGTAAAAGGCTCATTGCCTTTTGTCTATTTTCTGCAAATTCTTTGTCTATATTTTCATTCATCCATTCATCAATACCTGCTTGATATAAGGAATATGAGTTTAACCAGTTAATTGCAGGGAAATGCCTTCTATAGGATAGAGCATAGTCCAATCCCCAGAATACTTTAACTATTCTAAGTGTAGCTTGTGAAACTGGCTCGGAAATATCTCCTCCTGGAGGTGATACTGCCCCTATAACTGTAACTGCTCCTTCACGACCATCGCTTCCGTTGCAGATTACCTTTCCTGCTCTTTCATAGAATTCAGCTGCACGAGATGCTAGATATGCTGGATATCCTTCATCACCAGGCATTTCTTCAAGTCTACCGGACATTTCACGTAAAGCCTCAGCCCATCTAGATGTGGAGTCTGCCATTATAGCTACTGAATAGCCCATGTCTCTAAAGTACTCAGCTATTGTAATACCTGTATATATAGATGCCTCTCTTGCTGCTACTGGCATGTTGGATGTGTTGGCGATTAAAACAGTTCTCTTCATTAGGGACTCACCAGTCTTAGGATCTATAATCTCTGGGAATTCCATAAGTACGTCTGTCATTTCGTTTCCACGTTCACCACAGCCTACATATACAACTATTTCAGAGTCAGCCCATTTTGCAAGCTGATGTTGAACAACTGTCTTTCCTGAACCGAATGGTCCTGGGATTGCAGCTGTTCCACCCTTTGATACGGGGAAGAAAGTATCTATAACTCTTTGACCAGTAAGTAAAGGTACTGTAGGGTTTAGCTTTCTTTGATATTTTCTACCCTTTCTAACAGGCCATTTTTGCATCATTTGGAGTTTTTTGCCACTATCTAAAGTACAAATATCATCAACTACAGTAAAATCTCCACTTTTTATTTCATTTATTACTCCAGAAACTCCAAACGGAACCATTATCTTGTGAAGTACTATAGGTGTTTCTTGAACTGTACCTATAACATCGCCTTCTACTACACTATCCCCTACTTTAACAGTAGGTATGAAGTTCCACTTTTTATCTCTATTAAGACTCTTTACTTCTACACCTCTTGATAAAAAGTCTCCCGCAACTCCCCTTAAAGCCTCTAGAGGTCTTTGAATTCCGTCAAACATGTTCTCAATAAGTCCAGGCCCTAATTCTACACTTAGAGGTTCCCCTGTTGTAAATACTGGGTCTCCAGGTCCTATTCCAGTTGTTTCTTCATATACTTGAATTGAGGCCTTATCGCCTCTCATTTCTATAATTTCACCAATTAACTTGTTGTCTGAGACGCTTACAACGTCATAAATATTGGCTTCTTCCATCCCCTCTGCTACTACTAAGGGGCCAGATACCTTTATAATTTTTCCTACTTTCAATATAAGCCCTCTCTTTCTATTACAAAATATTTGACCCTACGGCCTTTTCTACATTTTCGTTAATTCTGCTCATACCAATGTTTAGGGTGCCTTGATTGCTTGGTATAAGTATTACCGCAGGTACTATCTCTTTATCGTATCGAGCTATGGTATCTGGTATTAGGCTGGCTATTTGCTCAGTTATAAAAATTACACCATAGTCATTCTTAGCAAGGGTATCGACAGTTCTTCGAGCCTCATCTGCTTGGTAGACGCTATATACATCTACTCCAAGTGCCTTAAAGGCTAAAATTGAGTCTTTGTCTCCTACTACTGCAATTTTAAACATATAAATCACGCACCTTTTCACGAGTAGCTTCAGGAGCAACATTGTTTAACTTTGAAACCATAATAATTCTCAATGTTTTAATTTCTGCTTCCTTGGCAACTATATATGAAAATATTGGTTCAGGACCAAAGTTTACATATTTTGATGGCTTATTTAAATCCATTAAATAGTTATCCATATGTTTTTCTAAGTCGGACAACCTGTTGCTACTTTTATAGGATTCTAGCCCTTTTAATAAACCAATGCTAATCTTTGTGTTTCTGAATTTATAAATCATATTATCTATTGAATCGTTTAAAGAATATAAAATAACATCCTTATCCACATTACCATTAGGTAGTATTACTTCTTCAAAAAATGCCATTTCCTTTCCTTGCTTCTTCAATCTTACAGCAGTTTTTATATTGATAAAATCTATCATATCTTTTACATAATCTATAAACAAAGGAATTTTAGTATATTCAGCCATAGTATATAGGTGTATAAAATATAATTTATCAAGAATTAAGTCAATTCTTTGAGGATCTCCAGTGGATTCATAATCCTTGGAAACAGTTTCAATTGCATGTCTAAATTCCTTTGGAATATTCTTAAAATTACCTTCTATAAAATCCTGTTTTATCCTATCAAAATCAGTAGTTCCTATAGGTATATAAATATCAGAAAGGTTCTTTTTCAATAAATGCTCTTTAAACATAACCTTTAAATTATGATAATCATATTTTAAAGCTAATAAATCAACTACAATTGGATCCTTTGAAACCTCTCTCATCATTTTATAAACTCTTGTAAGTTCATTGGATAGAATAATCTCATAGTCCTCTGATTTTTTTATACTAGCTACTGAATTTGCATAATCAGTTTCATTAAGAGATTTGAAAACCTCTTCTATATCCTTTGCTTCTATAATTCTATCTATTTTTGCCCTTGAAAGGAGCTTATTTTCAAGGACTCTGGTTCTTGTTACACCCTGGATAAAATCCATCCTATCCATGAAATCACTCCTATCCTTTAAAAAGCTTGTTAGCTATTTCCCCTTCAAGCTCTTCTCTATAGTAATTAATTAAGGATTTAAATGTAAAGTTCAATATTACATCATTATCCTTTACTAAAAAGCCTGATTCTACAGATTCATCATCTGCTACTTTAGGATATAATCCTATTGTTTTTACTTTTTCTTTCATCTTTTCAGGCACTACTATTACTTCATTACCCTTAAAGTTGATGTCTTTTATGTTTGATTGCAAGAATTTTACATATTCTTCTTCATTAAGACTATTTAATTTTTCTTCTGCTTTTAAAAAAACATCATTAATTAAATCTTGCTTTGCTTTTAATATTTCATCTCTTACTCTCAATTCCGCATTGGATATAACTCTATCCTTCATCATACTAGCTTCTGTAGTCGCCTTTTCGATGATTTTAGTTTGTTTTTCATGGGCATCTTTTACCCTAGAATTTATAATTTCTTCTTTTTTTCTAGTTGATTCCTCCATAATTATATCCGCTTTATTCTTTGCATCATCAAGAATCTTTTGAGTAAGGTTGTCTAAATTTGACATAGCTTCACTTCCTTAACTTTTTTAGAAACTAACTGCATTAATAAGAATTAGTGATATAACGAAGGCTAATAGTGCATATGTTTCAACCATTACTGCATATATAATACCCTTAGTTGAGTGTTCTTCATTTTTAGCAAGTATTGCAATTCCTGCTGCTGCAGTTTTACCTTGTGATATAGCTGATCTCCATCCTACAAATCCTACTGGCATACATGCAGCCATTATATAAAGACCTTCTGCTAGACTCATACCAGCACCTAGTTTTCCTAATACTAATAATCCTATAACGAAACCATAAAGACCTTGTGTACCTGGTAACAATTGAAGAATTAGTGACTTACCAAACTTTTCAGGTTCTTCTATAACAAGACCAGCTGCTGCCTCACCTACTATACCTACACCTGCCGCTGAACCTATACCTGAAAATAAAACTGCTATTGCAGCACCTAAGCCTGCGAAAAATACTCCTCCAAATTCAACTAAAAATTCTGTGAATCCCATCATTTACATTTCCTCCTAACCTATTTTAAATTTATATATTTTGCTTTACTTCTAAATAAATTAAAACCTTTTCCTCCACCATCATAAAACTTACCAAAGAATTCTACAAATATAAGTCTTATGGAGTGAACGTATGCTCCTAATAAACTCAAGCCTAAATTGAATATTTGACCGCCTATAAAGATTATACCTCCAAATATTATGCCGATTATTCCTGATTCAGCTAACATTTGGGCAATCATATTTACCGCACCAGCAATAAAACCGCCAGATAGACCCAATGCCATAAGTCTAGAATAGGAAACAAAATCACCTACATAACTGGAAATTCCATATAGGGAATAGATTCCTCCGCCTATTTTCCCTCCTATACCCTTTGCATCTCTGCCTCCAGTAGCTACTATACCTATCATACCAGCCACCATTACTGCAAAAGCTATACTCTTTACTGCTTCAGGTATTGTCATTACTATAGCAAGTAAATATACTATGCCCCCAGTAAGAGCCATATACCAAAAACCAACATCAAATATTGCATCTTTAACTTTTCCATCTCTTATGTTTAGGTAAGCCTTTAATCCCAAAGCAAAATAAATATGAATTAACCCGAAAATTATTGATATTACCAAAAGAGTTGAATAATCTTCAGCTGGATTAATTAACTTTTTCATAGGAAGATCTAAACCAAACATAGAACCATATATAAGTCCCCATAGTATTACAGAGAAGCTTAAATAAAAGAAAAATCTAACAAATTGTTCTGTTGTATCCTTTAAATTAAACTTTCTTAGAACTACCATTGATCCAAGCAACATTACTAGACCATATCCTACATCTGCACCCATCATACCAAAAAACAAAAGATAAAATGGAGCTAAAAATGGTGTAGGGTCTATTTCGTTGTACCTTGGTAAAGCATACATAGATGTTAAGGATTCAAATGATGTTGCAAATTTTGAATTCTTCAGAAGAATAGGTACATTTGCATCATCTACATCTGCTTCCTTTATATCTAGATAATAGTTATTATCTAAAACTCTATCTAGTGATTGTTTGAAATTATCTACCATATCATTAGGTACATAGCCTTGTATAACATCTACATTGTCTGTCTTAAGAAAATTCTCAGCAGATGCTATTCTTAATTTTTTATTGTTTAGATATTCATACATTATTTCTAGTTCTGGAAGATTACTGGAAAGATCCCTAACTTTTTGTTCCAAATCAGCTACTTCATTTTCAATTTGTTTGATTTCTAAATTAAGCTTGTCGATTTCTTTAGAGGGTTTGTCCTCTCCAATCAATGTTATATTCGAAAAGTTATTATTTTTAAGTATTTCATTAAGTTTTTCTGCTTCTGCATTTGAAGTAATTGCAATGAAGAATATATTGTCTTTATCTTCACTTACTACTTCGAAATAAGTATATTTAGTGTCAAGCAGCTCTTCTTCGACCCTAGTTTTAAGCTTTTTCGGAATGGTTCCCATAAATAACTGACTTTGCTCTAAACCATTAAGATCTTGTATAGGACTATTCATTCTGGTCCATGGTTCTAATTCACATATTTTGGCTTTCAAAGTGTCCACCTGTTGGTGAAAACCTTCTCTTTTAGTCCATAGTGCATATAATTGATTATAGATTCCAATGTGGTCTATAGTTTTTGCCCTTTCTTCAAGTTGCATAAAATCCAAATTGATTTGACCTTTTTGCATGGCCTTAAGTCCGGTTTCTTTTATAGAATACCCAGATAATATATCAATAGAATAATTCACTCTAGAGATTTCTTCATCAATAGCAACTAGTGATTCAGGTAATTCAACACTTTTTAATCCTGAATCCTTTAGGGTTTCATCCTTATCAAGATTAAGAAAGTGGACGTATTTAAACTTTTGAAGTTCATGGAGAAGATTTTCCCTTTCTGAGTCAAAGGCAAACAGGCTGAAATTGTTCATTTTAACTATTGCCATTTGCGTTCACAATCCTCTCAATAATAATATTTGTAGCATTTACTAAATCATCTTTACTCATTTCATATATTAATTTTGCTTCTGTATTGCCCTTTTCAACAATTGGTTTTGCTATTTCTTCACCTTCTTGTATTGCTCTATTCTTTATTTGCCTTGCATTCTCCTCAGCTAATGAAATAATACGATTGTATTCCTCCTCTGCTGATTTTTCTGCTTCAATCAATAAAGATTTAGAAGACTTGGATGCATTGCTTAACAATGATTTTGCTTCTTCTTCAACAGCCTTTACAGCTTCAATAGCATCTTTTGCCATCACTTCACCTCCTAAACTAATCTTATATATATAAATTGTTAATATAATCCCTATATTAATCAATATTATAACACTTATAATAATAA
>CAYZZR010000095.1:0-8317 GCA_964482775.1 uncultured Tissierella sp.
TAGAAAAAGAAATAAAAGAATTTAAAAGTAACATTCAAAACTTAGATGATGCTAATGAAGAGATATTAGATGATCAAGAAAGGGTTAGAAGGTCTTATGGGGATTGGAGAATAGAGGTATATGGCCTTATCAATGAAGTGAAAGAAGTATATGATGAGGCAATATATGATTATAATGAGAATAATAGCTATTCAAATCACAAAATACCAGACTTCATAATATCATCAGATAGATTAAGTTCCCTAGTAAGGGAAAGAAAGTTAATTGGAGAGGATATCGCAAGAAAAAATAGTAGTATTGATGTATTAGATAATGATATAAAACATTATAATAATGAATTATCTAGATATATTAAAGAATTAGAAGAATTAAGTAGAAATTGGATTAGCTATGAATATTTTGAACTACCATTAGACCAAGTAATCATGATAATAAGTGAATTAACAAGAAAGATTGAGAGTATTCATAAGGAAAAATCAGAAATAAAAACTACATTAGATAGGCTTGATGGAAGTATAAAAATTATGAAGACTCAATTTTTCGATAAAGAAAGTGATATATTAAAAAAACACAGGAAAGCACCTGTTTCAGTGGAAATAGGCGATATAAACAGTGAGATTAACATAGTGGAAAGAGATATAAAATCTAACCAAGATTACTTGCTTGCATGTAAGGAGATACTAGAAAAAAATAAAGATAAGAAAACCAAGCTAGAATTGAACTTAATTAGAATTAAGAATGGTTATACACTGGAACTTTCTAAAGGGAAAATTAATAAGATTTTAAAGGGGAAACTTGAAGAAACTCCGGATCTAATAGTAGATGAATGGTTAAGTAAATGCGAAAACAACAAAAAACAAATTAATAAGGCCACAGACGAAGGTGAACAATTTATATCTAGATTTATTAAGGAAATAGATAGTAAACTTGAAGAAAATAAACTAAAGGAAAAAATAATCTCAACAGTGAAGGAAGCTAAAATTCCTAACTTTAAAAACAATTTAATCTCATTTACAAGCATGGAAAATCATTTCCAAAATGAACTTCATAGATTATCAAAGGATAAGAGTAAGGCAGAGGAAGCTATGAAGCAATGGACAAACAGAGCCTCCATGCATGTAATGAGAATGATAGAAGCTTTAAAAAGCATGGTATCCAGTATGAATTATACAAATGAGCAGGGTTATGCTTTTCCCTTAGTTAAATTAAAGGGTATGGAGAGACTACCTAAAGAGGAATCTGAAATTGTCCACTTGCTAGACGAGTACTTTATACAATCCGTTTCAAGATTTTTAGAAAAAGATTTAGATATCTCAAATATTGAGGAGAAAGAATTCAAAGACCTAATGGGAGACAAAGTCATATTTTCAAAAGCATTACAAGGTAGATACCCAACATTATTAGTTTATAAAATGTCTGAAAAGAATGAGTTTAGATATGCAAGGGCAAGAGATGAATACTATACAACCTGGGAAGCTATAAATAAAGGAGAAGGAGATCTTCCGGAGGGCTCTGGTGGTCAAACACTTTCAGTTAATACTTTTGTAATAATGATGATTATGAGTTTTAAAAAGAAACATATTGGAAATGAAAACCCTTCAACGGTGCTAATACTAGATAACCCCTTTGGAAAGGCATCAGCCAAGCACGTACTAGATCCTATATTTGAAATAGCAAATAAATTAAATTTCCAACTGATTTGTTTTGCTGCACCAGAAATAATTAAAGTAGAAATAAGTGAAAGATTTCCTGTATTTTGGGAACTGAAAATTGAGGATGGAAAAGTTGTTCATGGAGGCCGAATAGTAAAACAATAAAGTAACCCCAAGAGATTTGTGATATCTCTTGGGGTTATTTACTCAAGTAAAAAGTCTATTATGTTTTTTACCTTGATACCGGAATAGTCATTAAAGATAGTTTGGTCCATAGTAAGTATATATTTTGGATAATTGTCAGATATGGACTGAAGTGGGCGTAACTCTCGGTCTCGAGTTTTCTCATCCAAGATTGTGGCTGAGACCTGATAGTAGACTATCTCATCTGCTTTGGTTGCTACAAAATCAACTTCTAAGGTACCAACTTTTCCAATTGTAACTTCAAAGCCACGCCTTAATAGTTCTAGATATACTAGGTTTTCAAGAACATGACCATAATCGGTATTACGAAGTCCTGTAAGCTGATTTCGAATGCCCATGTCTACAATATAGTATTTTTCAAGGGTTTTTAGAAACATTTTACCCTTCAAATCATAACGATTTGCTTTGTAAAGGATGAATGCATTCTCCAACATTCTAAGATAATTATCAATTGTATCACTTGTTGTTTTTCTACCACTGCTAGTCAGATAATCACTTATTTTTTTAGTTGAGACAATACTACCGATATTAGCAGCTATAAATTTTAATACGCTTTCGAGAAGCGCGGAATCTCTTACATTATTTCTTTCAATAACGTCTTTCATGAGCACAGTATTGTATATACCTTCAAGAAAGGGGCCGATAGTATCAGGATTATCCATAAGTTCAACTACAGTGGGAAGCCCACCAAACTTTAGGTATTGATTAAATGTTTCCTGAAGATTGCTTTCTTTATCAGTTGCAGTGAAATCTAAATACTCTTTGAAGGACAAGGGCTGCATTTTTATTTCAACATACCTACCAGATAGTAATGTAGATAACTCAGAAGATAATAAGTAAGCATTGGAGCCTGTTATATAGATGTCCACATTGGCATCTACAAGAAAGGAATTAACAACTTTTTCCCATGAAGATACCTGTTGCACTTCATCTAGAAGAATATAATGCTTATCACGACTATTAATAAGTCGATTTTGTATATAGGCGTGGAGTTCCTTGTAACTAGTAATTTCATCAAACTCAAAGGATTCAAAATTCATTCGAATGATGTGATTTTTCTCAACATCCTTTTCTATTAAGTAATTTTCGAAGAGAGAAAGCAAAGTTGACTTACCACAACGCCTTAAGCCGGTAATTACTTTTATTAATGGCTTATCCCTATATTGGATGAGCTGTCTAAGATAAAGATCTCGATTTTTCATAACAACACCTCTTAATATAGAGTATAACCAAAAAAATGAAATATATCAATAATTATTCGAGTATAATCGAAAAAAATGTAGCGTTAAGACACTAGGACGCTGTACCTGTCCCTATATCCCAATCCCTTCTAAATCCTTTATAAAGATATATTTATAATTATAGTCTATTAAGCCCTCTTCTTTCATTCTAAATAGCTCTCTTGAAAGAGAGGGTCTTTGTACGCCCATTTGCTCTGCCCAGTCTTTTTTCGTCATTTTCAGTTCTATTTTCATGCTTTTATTTTTATTATATTCCATGATGATAAATTCGCTAATACTTTGTCGAATGGTCTTTAGGGATATTTGATCTATTTTGCTACTTAGGGTTATGGTTTTTCCAGAAATTAATTTCAAAAACTCAACCAAAAATACATGGTCATGCTGGCATAGATAAAGAACTGCATCCTTTGGAATGTATAGCATTGTAGTTTCAATTGTGCTGATTCCAGTCATAGGATAGAAGTTTGGTTCTCCAAAAATCAATGTTTCTCCTACTAGTTCTCCTGTATTAAACTCTGCAATAACTAAGAGCCTTCCAAAGCTATCTATCTTTTGAACCCTTAACCCTCCATCTAGGATTATATTTAATGTGTTACAAGGTTCTTTTTCCATAAATACCATACTATCCTTGGAATACTTGGATATTTTATAGTTTAGATTTTCAAATAGTGAGGCAAAGTCCTCTTGGGTAAAATTTTTAAATAGACTTGTTTTCTTCAAGATGTGGAAGTAGTTACTCAGTTTCACATAAATCTCTCCTTATTTTAACAAGTGTAACATATGTTACACTTGTTTATTCTAGTCAATATTATAATACATTCATAAGTTAAATCAAAGTGAAATAAACATTTGGAGGTAGAGGTAATGGAAAAGATTAAAGAGCATCTTAGTTCTAAGGGAAAAGTCGTACTTATTCCGGCATTAGTTGTATTTGTTTTAGTGGCAATATTTATATTCAATGGATTTCAAAATAGTGACAATACAATAGTTACTACTAAGGATGGAAGCTTTATTCAAGCATCTGGAATGGTTGAAAACAACTCAGTTACAATAAGTAGTGAACTAGTTGGAACTATAGAGGATATAGTGGTAAAAGAAGGGGAAAAGGTAATCGAGGGTCAAGTTATAGCTAATATCAACAATACTACTATTAGTAATCAATACAAGCAAGCTTTGCTCAGTGTAGAGCTTGGAGAAAAGAATATTAAGTCAATTGAAGATAATTTAGCAAGTTATGACACTGTAAATGCCAATGCTATAGAACAGGCAAAAAGTGCCTATATGGCAGCAGAAGGCGAATATGAAAGGGTTCTAGAAGGTGCAAGTGCCCAAGAAGTTCAGCAAGCTGAAGAAGCTCTTAATCAAGCTAAGGTAAATTTAGAATTTGTAGAGGTAAATCTCAAGAAGAGCAAAATATTACTAGAAAGTGAAGCTATATCTCAAGCTGGATTTGATGAGGCCGAATTAAATTACAATATAGCCTTAGCTCAATTCAATACTGCTAGCTCAAAGTTAGAGCTTTTAAAATCAGGAGCAAGTAATGCTAGTATGAAAGCAGCTCAAAACAAAGCAAATCAGGCAAAGGCTGGCTATGAGTTGGCAATTGCAAATGGAGATTCCCAATTGATTAGCCTTCAAAACCAACTTGAGCTAGCTAAGGTACAACTAGAGCAAGTCAAGACACAAGCAAATCAACTGAAAGCAGAGCTAGACAAAACAGCTATAAAGTCACCTATGGATGGGGTTGTAAATTTATTAGCTGTAAGTAAGGGAGAATTTACTCAACTTGGAAAGCCTATAGCACAAATATATGATCCAAATGATATTGAAATAAAGGTATATGTATCTGAAGCAAATATAGGTCATGTAAAGGTAGACCAAGATGTAAATATATTCGTTGATTCAGATGATGTAACTTATACAGGAAAAGTAATAAGAATAAATAGTAATGCAGAGTTTACACCTAAAAACATTCAAACCAAGGAAGAAAGAGTCAATACGGTTTTTGAAGTAAAGATAAAAGTATCGGATTCAGAAGGAGTTATAAAGTCTGGAATGCCTGTAGATGTAAATATAACGATGTGAAATATCCCTTGCTTCTACAAGGGGTCGGGTACCTATTAACTCAACAGGTGGCGAGTCGTAATCTCCCACCTCGTTGCAGCAGTGTGTAGAAACTGCAAGCAGTTTCCTCTAAGCTTAAAAAATAGATTAATAATTCATAATGTTAGGAGATATAAAAATGGGACTTGAGATACAATCATTTTCTCTCACAAAGAAATTTGGTAATCTTGTAGCTGTTGATAATTTAGATGTTCAGGTTGAAGCTGGTACTATATTTGGACTAATTGGTCCTGATGGTGCTGGTAAGACCACTACTATGAGGATGCTATGCTCATTGCTAACTCCTGACAGCGGAAGTGCTATAGTTGGTGGTTTTGATATCATAAAGGACAGCGAAGAGATAAAAAACAACATAGGCTATATGCCTCAGAAATTCAGCTTATATGGGGATCTTACTATATCAGAGAACTTGGATTTCTATGCTGAAATCTATCAGATTCCTAAAAAGATTAGAGAAGAAAAAATAAAATACTTGTTGGAGTTTAGCAATCTCACCAAGCATTCATACAAATTGGCAGATCAGCTTTCAGGGGGAATGAAGCAAAAGCTTGCTCTTGCTTGTAATCTAATCCATACTCCCAAATATTTATTTCTTGATGAACCTACTATAGGAGTAGATCCCGTAGCAAGAAGAGAGCTATGGAAGATACTGTTTGATCTTAAAGCTGAGGGAGTTACCATATTTGTCAGTACCCCATATATGGATGAAGCTGAGCGTTGTGATGAAGTTGGATTGATTAACAAGGGAAAAATCATCAAGAAGGATAAGCCTGAAAGTATAATTAGAGATTTTCAAAAGCAAATAGCTTGTGTAATCACAGACAATAACTTTAAGGCTAAGGATTTTTCCAAGACCTTAGCTTATGTAGAGGATGGATATTTGCTTGGAGAAGAGCTTCATATAGTGGTTGAGGATTATGAAGAAGTAAAGGATCAACTGATAAAGGACTTTCTAGAAAATAGCATGAAGATAGAAGAACTCAAGAGAATAGATCCCTCCTTTGAAGATGTATTTGTCAATCTGATAAAGGCTGAAGAAAGCAGGGGTGATTAGATGGAAAATGCTATTGAGATAAAACATCTTACAAAGAGATTTGGTAGATTTACGGCTGTGAATGATGTAAGCTTCAATGTAAAAAAGGGTGAAGTCTTTGGATTTTTAGGTCCAAATGGATCTGGCAAGACCACAGTAATTAGAATGCTTATGGGCCTTATTAGTCCTACGTCAGGCTCTGGTAGGGTTTTAGGATTTGATATCAATAAGGATAATGATGGAATCAGACAGCAAATTGGATATATGTCGCAAAAATTTAGCTTATATGAAGATCTTACGGTAGAAGAAAATCTGGATTTTTATGGTGGGGTATATGGTCTTTCTAATGACAAGCTAGAGTCTAAGAAGAAAGAAATATTGAAGATGGCAGACTTGGAAGGCAAAGAAAATATGATTGCCTCAAATCTATCTGGAGGCTGGAAGCAAAGACTTGCTCTTGGATGTGCCATTATCCATGATCCTAAGATTCTATTCTTGGATGAGCCAACTGGAGGAGTAGATCCTATTGCTAGGAGGAAATTCTGGGATATAATATATAATTTATCGGAGCAAGGGGTGACTGTCTTGGTGACGACCCATTACATGGATGAAGCTGAGCATTGTAACACCATAGGTTTTATATATTATGGTGATTTGCTTACTCTAGATACTCCTAACAATATGAAGGAAATGTTAATAGAAGTTGACAATAGCATAAACAAGGTAAAGCCTTCCCTTGAGGATGTGTTTGTGCATCTTGTTGAAAAGGCGGATAGAAAGGTTAGGAGTGTATGATATGAACTTTAATATAAAACGGGTTATAGCTGTTATTAAAAAAGAATTTTATCAAATTAAAAGGGATAAGAGAACTATTGCTATAATACTCTTGATGCCTGTAATGGAGCTCTTGCTATTTGGATATGCTGCTTCTACTAGTGTAGATCACATTCCTACAGTTGTTTTTAACAATGATATTGGCATAGAAAGTCGTGAGCTCTTAGAGGGATTTACTAATTCACAGTACTTTGATTTAGATTATTATGTAAATAGTATGGATCAAATGCAGGAGTATATCGACAATGGAAATGCAAAAGCAGGCTTAGTCATACCGCCAGAATATTCACAAAGTATCAGTAGTGGAGAAACAGTTCAGATTCAATTGATAGTAGATGGTTCAGACCCAACAACTGCGCAAACTATTCTTTCTAGTGCAGGGGCTGTAGCCCAATCCTATTCAGTAGAAATTATGAGCGAAAAAACTTTAGGAAGCTCCCCTCCCCAAGCTCTAGATTTGCGGAGTAGAGTTTGGTATAATCCAGATATG
Organism: uncultured Tissierella sp.; assembly: GCA_964482775.1. Taxonomy (GTDB): domain Bacteria; phylum Bacillota; class Clostridia; order Tissierellales; family Tissierellaceae; genus Tissierella_B. Next base: position 7,579 of record CAYZZR010000095.1, read on the forward strand.
AGTAGTATTTACTTTAATGTTCCAGGCCTTATAGGGGTTATATTGCAAACAGTAACCTTGATGCTTACCTCCTTCTCAATTGTTAGAGAAAGGGAAAAGGGCACATTGGAGCAGTTAATAGTGACTCCTATTACAAAGATGGAGCTCATGATTGGGAAGATTATCCCTTATGTGATCATAGGATTTATAGATATTGTATTGGCTTTAGCCTTAAGCATATTTTGGTTTAGGGTGCCAATTGCAGGAAGCATAGGCTTATTGCTCTTCTTCTCGGTTATATTCTTGTTTAGCGCACTAGGTGTAGGGCTACTTATATCTACAATATCAAAAAGCCAGCTTCAAGCTATGCAGCTATCCATGTTTATGATTATGCCAAATATACTGCTATCAGGCTATATGTTTCCAAGAGAAGCCATGCCTAAGGTGATTCAGGTAATCAGTAATGTATTTCCCTTGACGTATTTCATAAGAGTTTTAAGAGGAATAATCCTAAAGGGCAACAATTTTGCAGTGCTCTTTAAAGAATTTGTTGTTTTGGTAATCTTTGGTATAGGCGTTCTTGCCATAGCTACTATAAAATTCAAGAAGAAAATCGATTAGGGACAAAGGGACAGGTCCACTGTCCCAATTCATAATCTGTTCATAAAACTATGATAAATTTGGGTATATTGACAAGATTAATTGAAAAACATATAATTATGTTGTACTTTTTAGGATTAAAAGTACAATTGTCGAAAAA
>CAYZZR010000096.1:0-8129 GCA_964482775.1 uncultured Tissierella sp.
ATTTTAAATAAAGAAAGTGGTTTATTAGGAATAAGTGGTATTAGTAGTGATTCAAGAGATATCGAAGAAGGTATTTCAAAAGGTAATGAAAGATGCTTATTAGCGCAAAAAATGTATGTTAGAAGAATTATAGATTATATAGCTAAATACTATGTTGAACTTGGTGGATGTGATGCTATTATCTTTACAGCAGGTGTAGGAGAAAATGCAATTCATACAAGAAGAGAAGTATTAGATGGATTAGCTGTTCTAGGAATAAAAATAGATGAAGAAGCTAATAATTGTCGTGGTAAAGAAATAAAAATAACAACTAATGAATCAACTATCCCTTGTTATGTTATACCAACTAATGAAGAATTAATGATAGCTAGAGACACTTATAATTTGATTTAAAAGATAGGAAGAGGTATTTATGAATATATATAAACAAATCTATAAACAAATAAAAAAATATGACACCATAGTTATTGCTAGACATATTGGACCAGATCCAGATGCTTTAGCAAGTCAAATAGCTTTAAAAGAAATTATTCTAAATACTTTTCCAAATAAAAAAGTTTATGCTGTAGGAGCTCCAGCTTCTAAATTTAGATACATTGGTAATATTGATAGACTAGATGAATTATCAGGCGAAACACTATTAATATGTTTAGATGTACCAGATACAAAACGAGTAGATGGTGTTGATATATCAAAATTTACTTACAAAATAAAAATAGATCATCATCCATTTGTTGAAAAATTTGCTGATATAGAATTAATTGATGATACAGCAGGTAGTACTACTCAAGTATTAATGGAATTATTCTTTAATACAAAATTAAAATTAAATCAATATGTAGCAGAAAGATTATATATTGGATTAATAGCTGATACTAATCGTTTTATGTTTAGTTATACTTCAGCTAGAACATTTGAACTTGTAGCTAAACTAATTAGAGAAACAGACTTTGATTTTGTTAAACTATATGATGAAATGTATTTAAGACCAATTAAAGATGTTAGATTTCAAGGTTACATTATTCAAAATATGACCGTAACTGAAAATGGTTTAGCTTATATTTATTTAAAAGATGAAGTATTAAAACAATATAATGTTGATCCAGCCACAGCAGGTAATATGGTAAATAATTTTAATCATATAAATGAATTTGTAGTTTGGGTTGTCTTTTCAGATGATATCATGAACGAAAATATCAGAGGCTCAATTAGATCAAGGGGGCCAATAATTAATGAAATAGCTACTCACTTTAACGGTGGGGGACATGCTATGGCAAGTGGTATTAGAATAAAGACAGAACAAGACGTAGAACATGTTGTTCAAGAATTAGATGAAGCTTGTAAAAATTATAAAGAAACTGTTTAGTTTCTTTTTTTAGTATTTTATTTAAATTAGTACTTGACAATGCAAGATAGTTGGTATATACTGATAGCGGTGGTGAAATATGAACACACAATTTAAAAAAGGAGTACTAGAATTAATCGTATTGCTATCTTTAAATAAAAAAGATATGTATGGATACGAATTAATTGATAAAGTATCAAAAATCGTAGATGTTAATGATGGAACAATTTATCCATTATTAAAAAGATTAACAAATGATAAATACTTTGATACTTATTTAGTAGAGTCAACAGAAGGACCACCTAGAAAATATTATAAATTAACTACTTTAGGTCGGAAGCGAATGAAAGAATTAGAAAAAAACTGGAAATCTTTTTCTGAATCAGTCAATAAATTTTTAAAGGAGAGTGAAGAATAATGACAAAAAAACAATTTTTAAAACAATTAGAAGATAAATTAAAAGTTTTAAATGAAAATGAAATTAAAGATATATTAGATGAATACGAAACAATTATTGATGATAAAGTTAGTCATGGTAAGACTGTAAAAGAAGCTATTGAAGATTTTGGAGATATAAATGAATTATCAGAAGAAATACTAAAAGCTTATAAAATAAATCCAGAATATTCTAAAGAAGATGGTTTTGAAGAAACAGTAAAAAAAGTTGCTAATAAATTAGCAGATGGTGCTAAAAAAGTAGTAGATGAAGTAAAAAAAGAAGATAGTGCTATAACAACAGAATCAATTTTTGAAATATTAATCAAAGTAGTTATATTTTTATTTGCCATTGCTTTCTTAAGAATTCCATTTTGGATTATTGATGGATTAGGAGAAAGTATTATTGGTGGTTTATTTGTACCAATTGATAAATTTGTATTGGTAATTTGGGATATTATTATGTGGCTTTTATATGTAGGAGCAGTAATAATAGTAGGTATTTTGATATTTAAAAAAACAGTAGCAAAATACGAAAATAAAAATTATAAAAAAGAACCAGTAAAAAAAAATATAAATAAAGAAAAAACAGAAAAAGAAGAAGTAAAAGTGGTAGAAACAAAACATAGTGCAGTTGAAAATGTATTTACACTATTACTTAAAATATTTGCAATTATTGTATTAGTAATACCACTTATTTCTACATTATTTGGATTATATGTAGCTTTAATATTCTTAATTTATTTAATATTTAAAGGTGTTGTATTTATTGGACCTATCGTATTATTAATAGGTATGATAACTATGGCTGATACAGTTTATCATTTAATAATGAATGTTATATTTCTTAAAAAGAAAGTTCATTTTATACCATTTTTAGCAGGTGCAATAATATTTGTACTAGGATGTTTATTAAGTGTAGATTTAGCTTTAGATTTTAAATTTAATAATAAAGTTCCAAATGTTAATTATGATTACATTACTGAAAGTTATATAAATCAAATAACAGATGAAGATATGCGTATCAGATTAGAATATGGAGAAAAGAATTTAATCGTTGACGAATCAGTAGAAGATAATCAATATAGAATAGACATTTCTTATTATAAAGATTTGATTGAAATAACAAGAGAAACAGATGATGATACAGATAGAATAGAAATAGAAGAAACTAATTTCAATGTAAGCAGAGATATGTATAATCTAATTATCAAAGATTTAAAACATCGTGAAATTAATAATTATGGTAAATTATTTAAAGTAAAAGTAGATGTTTATGCTAATAGTAAAACAATTTCAAAAATAAGATAACGAAAGTTATCTTTTTTTGTATAAAAAAATAATTAAATATTCATAATAATGTTAGGTGATTGAATGAATAATTATGACAAGATAGTAAAGAAAAATACACCAAAAGAAAATAGGGTTCAAAATGGGTTGGCTGCTTTCTTTATAGGTGGGTTGATGGGCGTTATTGGACAACTCTTATTAGAATTTTATTCTAATATATTAGATATTCCTACAAAAGAAGCAGGAACATTTATGATTATTACCCTTATTTTTATAGGCTGTTTATTAACTTGCTTTGGAGTATTTGATAATATGGTTAAATTTGCTAAAGCCGGGTTGTTAATACCTATTACTGGGTTTGCTAATTCAATGATGAGTGCTGGATTAGAATATAAAAAAGATGGGTTAGTAACCGGCATAGGAGCAAATTTATTTAAACTAGCAGGAACAGTTATTATTTTTGGAGTATGTAGTGCATGGCTGTTTGGTATGATAAGAATTTTAATAGGAGGATAAATGACTTTTAAATATAATAATGTATATGTAAATGATTCCACGACTGTAGTAGGGCCATATGAAAAAAAAGGCCCACTAGGTAAATACTTCCAAACATCATTTGATGATTTGTATTTTAATAAAAAAACATGGGAACAAGCAGAATCATTTTTAATAGAAGAAGCAGTTAGAATATTATTAGAAAAAAATAAGAAAAAAATAGATGTTCATATATCAGGTGATTTATTAAATCAATTAACCTCGTCTAACTATGCTGCATCAAAAATTAAAATACCTTTTCTTGGAATATATAGTGCATGTGCTACAAGTGCTGAAGGAATGATCATAGGATCAAATATGATTGAATCTAATCAAATAAAAAATTGTATTTGTACTGTATCATCTCATAATAATAGTGCTGAAAAACAATTTAGAAATCCAGTTGAATATGGTGGGCCAAAACCTAAAAGAGCAACATTCACAGTAACTGGTAGTACAGCAATTATTTTATCAAATGAAAAAAGTGATATAAAAGTAGAAAGTTCTACAATTGGTATAGTTCAAGATGCTGGTATAAATGATGCATTTAATATGGGTGCTGTAATGACTAAAGCAGCGACTGATACACTTTATAGACATTTAGTTGACTTAAAAAGAAATGTAAACTATTACGACTTAATTTTAACAGGCGATTTAGGATTATATGGTAAACAAATTTTTATAGATACATTGAAAGAAGATTATGATATAAAAATAGAAAACTATAATGATACTGCAACCATGATTTATGATTTAGAAAAACAACCTGTGTATGCTGGAGGAAGCGGTCCTGCTTGTGCACCTTTAGTTCTATGTTCATATGTCTTTGATTTAATGAAACAAAAAAAATTAAAAAAAGTTTTGTTAATAGCAACTGGAGCTTTGCACTCACCAACAACAGTTAATCAAAAATTAAGTATCCCAAGTATAGCTCATGCTATTAGTTTGGAGGCACTATGATTTATTTATATTCATTTTTATTTTGTGGATTTGTATGTTTAGTAGGTCAAATTATATTAGATAATACTAAATTAACTCCAGGACATGTAACTAGTATGTTTGTAGTAATAGGAGCATTTTTAGATATCTTTTCAATATACGATAAAATAGTACTCTATGTTGGTGGTGGAGCCTTAGTTCCAATTACTAGTTTTGGCCATTTGTTAATTCACGGAGCTTTAGAAAAAGCACAAGACTTTGGTTTTGTAGGCTTAGCAATGGGCATGTTTGATCTAACATCATCAGGAATTATATCTGCTATCGTAATATCGTTTTTCTTATCTTTGATATTTAATCCAAGAGATTAAGAAAAACTTTTTCTTTTTTATTGACTATCAAACTAATGTTTGATAAAATTATACAGTAAGTAAATATTTAATTTGTGATATAATAGTGAATACTGAGGTGAGAATATGGATCAAATAATTGTAAAAGGAGCCAAAGAAAACAATTTAAAAAATATAGATATAACGCTACCAAAAAATAAACTTATTGTTATGACAGGAGTAAGCGGTAGTGGGAAAAGTAGTTTAGCATTCGATACTATATATGCTGAAGGTGAAAGAAGATATATAGAATCATTAAATTCATATGCTAGACAATTTTTAGGTGGTGGTGAAAAACCAAATGTTGATTCAATCGAAGGACTCTCACCATCTATTAGTATTGATCAAAAAACTACTAATAAAAATCCAAGAAGTACAGTTGGAACAGTAACTGAAATTTATGATTATTTAAGATTGTTATATGCAAGAGTAGGGCATCCTCATAGTTTAGTTTCCGGTAAAAGATTAGAATCACAAACTGTTCAACAAATTGTTGATAGAATTCTTGATCTTGGCGAATTAAAAATAATGCTTTTAGCCCCAATCGTAAAAAACCGCAAAGGAACTTATGAAGAATTATTTCAAAGGTTGTTAAATCAAGGATTTTTAAGAGTTAGGGTAGATGGTGAAATTTTTTCATTAGATGAAGACATTAAAATCGATCGGTTTAAAAGTCACAATATTGATATAGTAGTCGATCGTCTTGTTCTTTCAAAAGAAAAAGCTAATGATCCAGAATTTGCAAAAAGGCTTACTGATTCTGTCGAATTGTCTTTAAATAATGGAAACAGAGAGCTATTAGTTTATGTAGTAGACACAAAAAAAGATTTGTTCTTTTCTGAAAAATTAGTTGATCCAATCACTGGAGAATCATTCCCCGATGTGGAACCTCATACATTTTCATTCAATTCCCCTTATGGAGCTTGCCCAAAGTGTGCAGGATTAGGAAAAATCACAGAAATTGACCCCGAAACAATTTTTAACCCTAATCTGACTATTAGTGAGGGAGGGATTTTCCCATGGTCTAAAATGGCCGACAATGTTAATTCTTGGTATATGCAGGTTTTAAAATCGGTTTCATCAAAAGAAGGCTTTTCATTAAAAACTCCAATAAAAGATTTAACACCCGCTCAGCTGAATCTAATACTCTATGGCGGTAAAGAAAAAACTTACAGAGTGGAATATAAAAGCGAACATAGAGATTCTGAATCAATAACAAATATTAAGTTTGAGGGTGTAATCCCAAATTTAACTCGAAGATACAAAGAAACCGAATCCTCATATATTAAGCAGGAAATTGAAAAATATATGCGTGAATTAAAATGTCCCGAATGTAATGGGGAGAGGTTACGAAAAGAAGCTTTAGCTGTGACAATTGAAAAGAAGAACATTAACGAAGTCACCGCAATGCAATTACGAGATGTTAAAAAATGGCTTACAAACATTTCTGACGGCTCAACAACATCAACCGAAGAAAATGATTTATTAAATTCTCAAGAAAAAATTATTGTTAAAGAGGTAATAAAAGAGATCCACTCCAGACTCGAATTTCTACTTGCAGTTGGACTCGATTATTTAACTCTGAGTAGAAGTGCTACCACTTTAAGTGGAGGTGAATCCCAAAGGATTCGATTGGCTTCGCAAATTGGTACTGGTTTAAGTGGAGTCCTATACGTATTAGATGAGCCCTCAATTGGCCTTCACCAACGTGACAATTCAAGGTTAATTGAAACTCTCAAGAAGTTAAGAGATCTTGATAACTCAATAATTGTAGTGGAACACGACAAAGACACAATGCTTGCGGCTGATCATATTATTGATATGGGCCCGGGGGCAGGGGAGCACGGTGGTGAAATTATTGCCGAAGGTACACCGGAGAGCATTTTGAAAGATCCCAACTCAATAACTGGCGTATACCTTAATGATAAAAATAAAATTTCGTTAGAAAGTATAAAAAAAGAGACTGAAGAAGCTTCGAAGTCGATTTTATTCCGAACTATGAATGCCAACAGCAAACAAAATAAAGGCAAGACATTAGAACTGATTGGTGCAACCTCCAATAATTTGAAGAATGTGGATTTAAAAATTCCTCTTGGAAAATTTGTCGCAATAACAGGCGTTTCAGGTAGCGGGAAGTCAACTTTAATAAATGAAACATTATCAAAAGCATTACACAAAACTTTTTTTAATAATAAAAATGTACCGGGAGCCTATAAAGAATTGAGAGGTCTTGAAAACATTGATAAGGTGATTAGTATTGATCAGTCTCCAATCGGGAGAACTCCAAGATCAAATGCCGCTACATACACTGGGTTTTTCACTGCGATTAGAGAAATGTTTGCTGCCACTCGTGAATCCAAAGCCAGAGGATATAAACCCGGAAGATTCAGCTTCAATATTAGAGGTGGAAGATGCGAAAGCTGTTCTGGTGATGGCGTTAAAAAAATCGAAATGCAGTTTTTACCAGACGTCTATGTTACCTGCGAAGAATGTCATGGTAAAAGATACAATCGAGAGACTCTTCAAATCGATTTTAAAGGATTAAACATTTCCCAAATAATGGACTTAACAGTAGATGAAGCATTAAAATTCTTTGAAAATATTAGTTCAATTAGGACAAAATTAGAAACACTTAAACTTGTTGGTTTAGATTATATAAAACTCGGCCAACCCGCCCCCACACTTTCGGGTGGTGAAGCACAAAGGATCAAATTATCACTTGAACTCAGCCGTAGAAGCACTGGCAAAACCCTATATATACTTGATGAACCAACAACAGGGCTTCATTTTGCCGACCTCCACAAATTACTTGTGGTGCTTCATTCTTTAGTAGAAAAGGGCAATACAGTTATAGTAATTGAGCATAATCTTGATTTGATAAAAACCGCTGACTGGATTATTGATTTAGGCCCAGAAGGTGGTGATAAAGGTGGCGAAATTATTGCCGAAGGAACTCCACAAACAATCGCAACTGTCGAAAGGAGTTATACGGGGCAATGGCTAAAGGATTATTTATAAAGAAGAGCTACAATTTCCTCAAATAACTTCTCATTTGAACATACAAGCCTTGTATCATTAATTTTTGGAATAAATACTTTTTCAGCTTTTCCACCTGCATATTTAACTAATGCCCTTCCAGCAAGAGTGTCATAATCAGGGTCATCTATTAAATATAAAGAAGCATCAAGACCGCCTTGAGC